>DAOTUR010000044.1:0-16209 GCA_034436915.1 Anaerolineae bacterium | reverse complement strand
TGTTTTTGACATCACGCGCCATGACCATGCCGCCACGCCGACCAAACACCACCAGATCGACCAGCGAGTTTGTGCCGAGACGATTGGCCCCGTGACAGCTCACGCAGGCCACTTCGCCCGCCGCATACATGCCGGGGAGCACTGTCCAGTTTTCATCAATCACGACCTGCGTATCGATGTTGGTCGGGATGCCGCCCATCGCATAATGGGCTGTCGGCTGAATCGGCATGGCTTCAGTGAGCGGGTCAACGCCTGCATACGTGCGGCACAGATCGAGCGTCTCGGCCAGCGCCTTGATCACATAGGCATTGTCAACGCGCCGTGTTTCGCCGGCTTCGGCCAGATAGCGGTTGACGGTCTCAGGACGAATATCCAGATGCACATAATCCTTGCCGCCGATACCATTTCCGGCCCGCAGTTCCAGGTAAATCGAGCGGCTGACAACATCGCGGCTGGCGAGGTCTTTAATCTTGGGCGCGTAACGCTCCATGAAGCGCTCACCCTTGCCATTGATCAGAATGCCGCCCTCGCCGCGAATGCCCTCTGTCAGCAGCACGCCGAGGCCGTACAGCCCGGTGGGATGGAATTGATAGAACTCCATATCCTGCATCGGGATGCCGCGACGATACACCGCCGCCGCGCCATCACCCGTCAGGCTGTGGGCGTTGCTGGTGATCTTCCAGACGCGGCCCCATCCGCCTGTAGCGAACATGGTGGCCTTGCCGTGAAAGACGTGAAATTCGCCCGTCGCAAGGCAGATCGCCACGACGCCAACGCACACGCCCTGATTCATCACCACATCGACGACATGGAATTCATCGAAGAAGCGCACTTCGTTCTTGATGCACTGCTGATACAGCGTCTGCAAAATCATGTGGCCCGTGCGATCCGCCGAATGGCACGCACGGCGCACTGCTTTTTCACCGAAGTTGCTGGTGTGACCTCCGAAGCGGCGCTGACTGATGCGGCCCTCCGGTGTGCGGTCAAACGGCAGTCCCATGTGTTCCAATTCGACAACGGCGGCAATGGCTTCTTCGGCCAGGACTTTCGCGGCGTTCTGGTCGGCCAGATAATCGCCACCCTTGACGGTATCGTAGGCGTGCCACAGGGGATTGTCTTCTTCAAGATTGCCCAATGCCGCGCCGATCCCGCCCAATGCGGCCCCGGTGTGGCTGCGGGTGGGATACAGCTTGCTCACGACAGCGACATCTGCGCCGCCTTTGCTGGCGTAGAGGGCGGCCATCAGGCCCGCGCCGCCCGCGCCTACGATAATGACATCATGCTTATGAACCTGCATTGTATTTCACTCCCTTATTCCGCCCAACTCAATTCATTATTTCGTCTGCGCCACAGCCCGTAACGCATGTTCAGCCTGCTTGATCGTTTCTGGCCCAATCGTGGTAAAGAGCGCCGCACCGCCCACCATGAGCAAAATCACCGCGCCCAACGTGCAGAGGAACAGCATCGCACGGCGCACAACCGGCCATTCACTCGTGTAATCGGTCAGCACATAGCGCAGACCGTTGAAGCCGTGCAGCGTCACGAGACCGAGCAGGAAGAGATCATACACACGCCAGATGGCAATAGGGCCAACCAGATAATTCCAGCGAGCCGCCACAAACTGAACAGCAGCAAGATCGCCACCCGGATTAATGGCGTTTGTGCCAACAATCGTACTACCCGCTGCGGTAATATCAAACACGCCCTGAATGATATGCATCATCGCCAAATGGCCGAAGACCAGGATGAGAATCAGCACGCCGCTGATCCGCATGAACGACCACCAGAAGCGCTCGGCAGTCCGCACCATATCGCCGCCTTGACGTTTTACGCCGCGTTCGGGCGTATCATTGCCCGTGATCAGGCCATAAATCCACGACAGCACCAGGGCAAAGATCAGCGCCGCCCCCATGCCGACGAAGAAGGGCAGTTGACCCGCGATCACATCGGCCAGCGGCAGAATATAGACGCCCGGCGTGGAGTAGTGAGCAATCACATCGCTGCCCATGATCAGGAACACCGGGATCAGCAGCAGCCCCGCCCCGCCCAACACTGCATAGGCAGCTTTTTCCTGATGCACCCACAGCTCCGGCTTGGCATCGAAGATGCTGATCCGCAGACCGTTGAGGGCGTGATACACAATCGCGGCAATGAGGCCAAACTCGCCCAGGGTAAACAGCGGGCTTTGGTAGGTCGCAATGGCATGTGCATACTGCGCGGGAAAGAAGGCCGCCCACGAGGTATCAATCACATGCAGGACAAGAAAGAAGACAACCGCCAGGCCCGTAGTACGATGCAGCACCCAGCTCCACTGTCCGATTGAGCCGCGATACCGCAGCGTCTCGCGGACTGTTAACACTAAAGAGGCCATAAAGGACCTTTCTCAGATCGAGAGAAGTTGTGATTTGATGGGTAAAACATTGTGCCAATTGCCACAAATTATAACACGCCCGTATCCCTCACCACCATAACCATCACATGCCTTGTCTCATGATCTTTGACATGTTTTCCACATGAAAATGCCATTCAGCACTTATAAAGGTTCTGTATCATTCGTGAGACTTTCCAAACTCTTATATATCTGACACGAAAAAGTCGTGATACACTCAAAACGTGACGTTTCGGATTAAGCTCCCCTGGAGGGCCAGATGACCGAGGATTTACAACCACCTGATAAGGGGGTTGTCCTTTACCAGAATACCAACTCTCGTCCGACAGTTCCCATTGACCCTCATAATTTTCCCGCCCCCCTGCCCGCATCCGACTCGCCTCATGAGGCCACACGCCGCCTTGAGCCGATCAACTTCGATAAAAAGGGGCTGCCCAACCGTATCCAGTTCCTGGTGCGTGAGTCGGGCTCGATTCTGGAGAAAGCGGCGCGTGCGCCACTGGTCGTGGGGCGTCATAATTCCAGCCTACCCGTCGATATTGATCTGGGCGAATTCAATGCTCATGAGATGGGCATCTCGCGCAATCACTTTCGCATTGAGCCTGCACCCAATGGCAAACTGCTCGTGATTGATCTCAAAACGGTGAATGGCACATCGCTCAATGGCGAGAGGCTTGCGCCGCTGCGTCCGTATGAGCTGCGGCATGGTGATGAGATTAAAGCCGGGCGACTGCATCTCAAGGTCTATTTCATCTATTGATCTTGACCTTGATCTGCGAGGAAATAACCCAGGCATGATATATTCTTAAGGGCGCGGCAGAGTCTGCGCCCTTATCGATTCATACTGACCTTTCATGTGCCATAACCAGGGGAGCGCTGTTTGATGTCCTATAAAGTCTTTTTGAGTGCCAATGATGACCCCGTGAGTCAGCAGTACATCGATATTATGAAGGCGGCGCTCTTTCGCATGAGTGAGTTTCCTATCGTCCCACTTGTAATCAGCGATACGAATAGTCCATCTCAGGATCGCTGGGAGGTGGCCCGCCGCCTGCTGCAAGAGGCGCAAATCTTTATCGGCGTGTATACAGGCGCAATTGGCGCTGTGCCTGTCGGCCACACCGAATCCTATCTTGAGTTGGAATATCGCCTCGCGCAGGAATTGGGCGTGCCGTGTTTCTTCTTCTTGCCGCAGCCGCTGCCACAGCAGGATGATCGCTTTACCCCCTTCAAAGCGGCGCTGGAACGTCAACATATCATCAGCTATTTCCGTGATGATGCTGATCTTGCGGCCAAGATCGTGCTGGCGCTCGGCAATTTTCGCCAGGTGCAGGGCCAGCGGCAAACCGTCCTGCGTCCGCCCTCACAGGATTTTCAGCCTGATTCACCCTCGGTGACGAGTGCCGCGCCTGCACCCGTCGATTCGATTGGAGCCGCCGCCACCCGTGAACTGCCCAACATGCTGCCCACGTCGTCCCCAATCCCGCTGCCAGCCCTCGTCGATCAGGTGTTGGCGCTGGCGACAGATGATCTTGAGCAAATCGTGCGCCGCGCCCTGGAACTGCATGACGCACAGAAGACGGTTCAGGATCAGACCGTTGCGGATGGCTGGATGCACCTCAATCCGATCTTTGGCAAACCGATGATCGAGAGCCAGTTTAAGTCGGATATTTTCATGATTATGCCGTTTCGTCCTCAGTACGACAGCATCTATCAGGATGTAATTCGCCCGATCTGCGCCAATCTTAATCTCACGCTCAAGCGCGGCGATGATTTTGCCAGCATCAGCGGATCGATCATCAATGAAATCTGGGCAGCGCTCAATGCCTGCCGCCTCGTCATCGTGGAGACGAGTGAGGTCAATGCCAACGTTTACTATGAGTTGGGCATTGCGCACACACTGGGCAAGCCCGCCATCCTGCTCACGCAGGAGAAAGAGCCGCAGAAGCTGCCGTTTGATATTCGGCATATGCGCTTCATTGTCTATGACAATACGATTGCAGGCGGCGAACAGCTTGAGAAAGACCTGCACAAAGCGATTGTGTGGCTGCTGAATGATCTCAATGAGCAGGACGCAGACAACACGCCTGCGGGTAATGGCAAGCAGCCCGCTTCATAACCCTCACTCCAACCCCTCTCCCACTGCGTGAGTGAGGGGCTTTTCATGCTTTGGCCTTCATGTTGCATTTGGGGGAGGAGGATTGAAAAACAAGGCCGCCCAAAATTCAGTGGACGTAAGAAATGGGTGGCAGATCGTTCCTGATAGAGAGCGATCAACTGACTTAATCATCATCTCTCATTAAAGGATGTTCTGATGCAGCTTGAACCCAGTTATTTAATGCCGCGTGCTGTGGCACTGATTCGCAATACCACCAAGACCATCGGGCATATTTTGCAAGGGGTGTCGCGGGCAGATGCCACCACCTATCGGGATGGGACGGAGGGCTGGACGGTGACGGAGATTGTGTGTCATCTGCGTGATTTTGGCACGATCTTTCATGACCGCGCCAAACGCATCCTGAGCGAAGACACGCCCGTGTTAGCGCCCTATGACCATGAGCAAATGGTGATTGATGGACGCTGCAATGAGCAGGATGTCGAGGTGGTGTATGCCGATCTCGTCCGCATTTATGACGATCTGGCTGGATTCTATGAATCCATCGCCGATGATCAGTGGGATCGGGCGGGCATCCATCCTGATGCCGGGCATTTCCCGCTGACAAAATCGATGCTGCAAGTGGGCACGCACAACGCTCTGCATATCGAGCAGATGACTCGCGTGCTGCGGCAGAAGTACAGCAAATAACGATATCACCCCACCCCACTGTGTAGGGACAACAAACCCCTCCCCGGCCCTCCCCACTGCGTTAGGGACAACAAACCCCTCCTTGCGGAGTGGGGAGGGGTTGGGGTGGGGTTTTACTGCGACACGCCAAAATAGGACAGCGTGCCATCATCGCTGGCAGTGGCGATCAGGCCCCCAAGCGGACTGAACCCCACATCCTGCACGCCTGTTTTGCTCACCTCAACCACCGTAATCTGATTGTCGGTCTGGGTGCTCCAGAGACGCAGCGTGCCATCATCGCTGACGCTGGCAAGCATGGTGCTGTCGGGACTAAACGATACCGCATTCACGCGGCCCAGATGTCCGGTGTAGGTGGCAATCACGCTGCCTTTCGTTGTATCGATCAGATCAATCGCGCCGTTGACACGCGCCGCCGCCACAAATTGGGCATTGGAGCTGTAGGCCATCGCTGTGTAATTCACCTGATTGAAGATGCGCGGTGTATCGGGCGTGGCGAGCGTCGTCAGCAGCAGCACGCCGTTGGCATCGAGTGAGGCCAGCTTCGTCCCATCCGGGCTGAATTGGAGATCAATCGCCGGGGCGGTATGGCCGACGATGACCGCTGCTTGTGCTACAGTCGCCAGATCCCAGTAGAGCAGGGCAAAGCGCTTGTCCACATTCACATTGGTCGCAGCATTCTCGCCGCCCGCCGCAAAATGTGTTCCATCGGGCTGAATCGCCGTGACGACATTCTTTTCATGCGTATGCAGGACGAGCGTCTCACGCACGCGGGCGTCCACGCTCAGACTCACGAGATGCACGTCGCCCGTCGTGGTGGCAAACATGATTTGCGGCGTGGTCGGCATAAAATCGACATCGGTCAGGCGACCATCCTGGATGAAAAAGTTGGGCGGCTGCTGCGAGAGTTCAGGCGCAAACAACCAAATGCTGTCCGAGCCGGGCGCACCGAGAACAGCCAGCGTCTGTCCATTGGTGGCCCAGGCCAGATCGCCCATAAAATTGCCCTGTGTCGAGGTGAGCATCCGCAGCAGCGCGGCATTTTGCGCCGTAATCGGCTGACGTGCGGGCAGTGCGAGGGTTGGCATCGGCTCCAGATAATACGCGCCATCCTTGCCTTCGGCTGTCCAGCCGATCTTGCCATCATAATTGACCTGCCACCACAGGATGTTATCGACACACTGCGGGCCAGCCTGCACCATGAAGGCCGCGCCGCCGGGAATCTCACCGACCTGATTGGCGGTGATGCCCGCATTGTCACGCAGCCGATTGGCCGCCCCTAGCGTGGCCCGCGCCGTGATGCCCGTCCGCAAGCGAGTCCGCATATACGGCACTTCGCCCGGCTTGGGCAGAGGACACAGCGGATTGTTGTACTGCTGTTCAATTGTGGGTGTGGCGCTGGGCAAGGGCGTCACATTGGCAGGGGCAGGCGTAGCATTGGCGGGGACGGCTACATTGCTCTGGCACAGGACGACAATTTTTTGATCTGCCGACACATGGTATTCGTAGGGCGTGCCTTTGTAGACCATTGCAAAGACATACCCCGCCGTTTGCACCTGGGCATAGGCTTGATCGGGCGCGGGGCAGCCCAGGCTTGTATCGCCAAACATCCGCTGCTCCCAATTCCACTGATCAAGATTATTGAGCGTGACTGCACGACCTACGCGAGTGCTAAGATCGGTGATGGCGGCGTTGATCTGCTCCGGTGCGCCCTGCGCGGCCAGACTGCTCACTGTGAGACACAGAATGACAAGGGCTATGATGCGTTTCCACATATACGTTTCTTTCTCTAATGTAAATCTACTGCTGAGTATATCTAATTGGCTTAAAGACGAGAGAAAATTTGTATAAAGACTCGGATTTGAATCCCTCGCACACTGCATCCAAAACGATGATCTCGATCAAGGGCGCAGTGTGCCACGCCCCTACGAATATCTACGGCTGACCAATCGGCGCAACACTCGGCTGCGTTGGGGCAGGCGGCTGATTGGGGTCTGTTGTCGGCGCACCGAGCTGACTGGGATCAGGGGTGGCAGTCGCGCCTGTGCTGCACGCTAATGCGGCATTGTCGCGTTTGACCCGCACGTCATCGCCTGCGTTTTGCGTCACTGCCGCATCATACTGCGGCACAGCATCACAGGGCTTGCCCGTTTGCACCAGGAAATCGCCATAGGCTTTGTATTGGCCGATCAACTGAGCGCGAGCATCCTTATAGTTCGGCGAAAGATTCACCACGTCGTTGAACAACTGAATCGCCAGCGGGTAATTCATGCCCTTTGCGGCCTGTGCATTGAGGTACGATTGCGCGACAGCCCGCTCAAAATTCAGCGGATTGTTGCTCACATCGCCATACTGCTCGGCGCGGTTGGTGAGCAAAATCGCCTGCGCCAGATTTCCCTCCGTGCTGGCATAGATCGCCCGCGCCTGCTCCGTGAGCGACTGGAACATCAACTGCTTGACCGTGACCGCCTCATAAGTGGCAGAAATCGCCATGACCGCATCGAGCGTATCAACAGCATCGGCCCACTGTGCCGATGCGATCTGGGTGCGGGCTTCGGCCAGCAAGGGAGCCGGATCGAACTGCGTGCCGCCCGTTGTGGCGGTGACTGCCAGCGGAGCACCGGAAGTTGTGGCAACCGCCGTGACATCAAGCGTTGCGGTAATGGTCGGCGTGATGGTGGCTGTGGGGGTGCTGGTGGGGAGTGATGTGAGATAGAGGGCGGTTGCACTGGGGATGGCATTGGCGAGACAGTCGGGCATCGGCGTCACCGCCTGCAAATTGGCGATTCGCACATTAAGAAACGCCAGGGTCTTGGCCGCTAATTCTTGCTGAATCAAGCCGCACTGAGTTTGGATATCCTGGCTGCGTGTGGCGGTGGCATTGGCTTGTCCCACCTTCTGGCCCTCTGACCAGCCCGCAAAGCCCGCCAGCAGCACCACCGCCAGCGCCAGCAGCAGCGAGAAGAGGCCCACAATGCCCCACAGCCAGCAGCCCGGCCCTTCGGCCTCGGTGCTCGTCCACTGCGGCGTCTTCTCGTAGGAAGGCACAGGCGAGGGGACAAGGGCTGGCGGACGCTTGGGCTGTGTATCGTCGTTTATCACCATGAAGAGAAACCTATCTGTTTGCCGAATGAATGCGCGGCTTATTATAGGAGAGGATATGCCAGATAAAAACCCACGCTCACCCACCGCTTTCAACGCAAAAAGGCGCTCCTGAGAGCGCCTTTCTGGTCAAACGATCACGCTGCTGCGATGAAATTAGTTCGCAGCGGCGGGCATTTCCTGGATTTCCGCATCGGCCGGAGCTTCAACGGTGAAGCTGCCATTCATGTCGCTCAGCTTGACGTTGAATGACACGGAGAGCACAATCGGCTTGGCTGCGCTGTCGCCGCTCATCATGCCGGCGTTGACTTCGCCATCGACCATAATCGACAGTTCGGTCACGGCATTGACAGCGGGATCAACGACCTGAACAAGCTTGACAGTGCCTTTGCTCAGGAGCATGGGGAGAACGCCCAAGAGCATGGAGAACTGGGCTGTATCCGGGTTATTCTGGAGCTTGGGTGCAAGCTGGGTCGCAAGTTTGGTCCACTCGCCGCTCTTGAGCAGAGCGCCAATATCCGCCGTGAAGGTGAAGGTTTCACCCGAACGGGAATGGTCAAGGAAGCCCTGCGCTTTGGGCAGTTCCATCAGGGCGGTCATATCTTTTTCGTCGAGGCCCAGGCTGGAGAGGTCGAGGCTGGAGGCGCTCGGCATCATCGGGTTGCTGGCGGCGGCGGCTGTCAGATCCGTGACCTTGACGCCCTTCCACTTCATATCCGGGGTTGTGGGGTCCTGGAAGTAGAAGACACCATCGACCAGACGCACTTCAAACGAGCCTTTGCCCGACTGACCGACGCCATTGAAATCGACATTCATGGTGGAGCTGAAGTTCAGGGGCACATCAGTGGAGGCCATGTTCTGGATAATCGGGCCAGTGCCATCGACATGAAATTTCGCATCTTCGCTGTCAGGAATGCCCGACACCGTTACATCGATGGTGAATGTCTGTGTGAATGCTGAACCCAGGGCCGTCGCGGTGTTGGCGTCAGCGGCGTTGATATAGGCACAGTCATCAGCGGAAAGATTGAGGCAGGTGCTCATCGCGTCTTGGGCTGAAACCGCGCCGACTGTCGCAATCAACAGCGCCAGCAGGGAGGTCTTCAAAAAGGTGCGTACCATTGATATTCTCCATAGTGTTGTAGATTTTGGTCTGAATCCAGAGCGATGCCCTAAACCCAAGTGGCATTATAGGCAGATTCAATTTAGAGGGTCAAGCATAAAGATTAAAGATTTTGTTAAAATTCGTGTTCTTCTGCCACAATTCTCACCTCGCTCTCATGTTGGTTCAGCACTCTTCTAAGCAGGATGGGGTTTTATTCAGGAGAATTTCATGGGTCGCCGTTTTATTGGCTTGCTTCTTTTACTGGGATTGATGGCTGCACCCGCCGCAGCACAGGAGACCACACCTCCTGCACCGGATATCACTGCACAATTTAAGCAGTTGGAAGATATCACACAAAGCATTCGCGGCCTTGAAACATTAAAACCAGTTGAGAAGGCCTTTCCCACGCGGGCCGATATCCAGGCGTACATCAAACATTCGCTTGACAAAGCACTCACGACACAAATCATGACTGAAGCCGAAGCATTCTACTGGGCCTTTGATCTGCTCGATCCAAAGAAGACCCCGCTGCGCGAAGCGTATGAGAAGCTTCTGGGTCAGCAGGTCGCGGGCTACTACGACACGGACACTAAGAGCATGAACGTTGTCGAGACTGGCCCTGCCGACACCGCCGCCAAACTGGGCCTGCTGGAGCGCATCATCTATGTGCATGAGTTCACCCATGCCCTGCAAGACCAGTATTTTGATCTTGACGCCTATATGCAGGTCGCCCAGGACGCCAAAAACAATGATATGGCCCTGGCCCGCGCCGCCCTCGTCGAAGGCGATGCGACCTACGTCATGAACGAATATGCCATCCAGGAATCACAAAAAAATCCACTGGGCGCTCTCCTGGAGCTGGCAACCAGCAGCGCCCAGGCGGGCGGTCTGGCGCTGCCCCCGGATACACCGTCTATTCTGGCCGCTGAACTGCTGTTTCCCTATCTCGCTGGCGAAATTTTTGTGCGGGCCGTGCGCGAGAACGGTGGACAGGAGGCGTTGGATCGCGCTTTTATCAATCCGCCGCAGTCCACCGAGCAGATCATGCACCCTGAGCTGTATCTCACGGGCGATAATCCCGATCTGGTGACGCTGCCTGTCACCCCGCCCGATGAGACGTGGACACCGATCACCAGCGGCGTATTGGGCGAGTTTTATCTGGAGCAAATGCTGCTTGAACAGCTTTCACCCGACGATGCCGCCACAGCCGCCGCCGGATGGGGTGGGGATGCCTATCAGATCTATCAACAGGATGATGGGACGCAGGCCTGGGCGCTGACGCTGGTGTGGGATACACCCGCCGATAAAACAGAATTCGAGACCATCTTCGATAACTTTGTGCAAGCGCAATTCGGCGTCACGGCGAAAGACGGCTGCTACATCGGCACAGAAGGCTACAAAGGCGCAAAGCCCACCGCCTGCGTTGTATGGAATGACAGCGGCAGCCACATCGCCTACGGCCCCACGCCCGCCATTGTCCGTCAACTGCTCCAGGCGGAGGCGGTGCGGTAACAGAGTAGGAAAAATATTCATCGGGAATAAAGGGTTGTTGTTGTAGGGACACGGCCTGCCGTATCCGAAGATGTTGACAAGGAGGGCTGTGTGACAAAGCCTCACGTAGGGAATTTGGCGTGGGCAGGATGCATCCTGCCCCTACAAATCCACGATTCTCGCGGATGGGTGATTCGATACAGCGGACGAGGCGGGCCTCGTCCCTACGAAAGATTTTCTCCTGCGGCGAAAATCTCTATCACGTCATGCTCAGGCAGACGGGGGTGTCTCTGCTGCTATAATCAACCCATGCAACACAGCCGCCTCTCTCAGCGTAAGGAGGCTGGAACACTCACTTATACCGACGGGTAATCTGTAATGGCTCAAAATGTTCTGACATCGCCTGCGCCTGCTGCTGCCCCTGCCTCCGGCCTCAATGCTGGTGAGGTGCAGGAGCGCATCCGACGCGGGGCAACCAACAACTATCAAGCGCGGGTCAATCGCTCCTACCGCCAGATCATCATGGAGAATGTCTTCAATCTCTTCAACATCATTCTCTTTTCGATGCTGGTGATTGTGATTTACTTCCAGGATTATACGACAGCGGTCTTTGCAGGTTTCAGCGTCGTCACCAACAGCTTGCTCGGTACGCTCCAGGAGATGAGCGCCAAGCGCAAGCTGGATCGGTTGGCTACGCTGTCCGAACAAAAGGTACAGGTGCGGCGTGATAGCAAAATTCAGGATATCGCCATGCGCGAGGTCGTCGCGGATGATCTGCTGCTGATCGAACCCGGCATCAAGATCGTCGTCGATGGCGTCGTCATCCAGAGCGATGCGATGGAGATGGACGAATCGCTTCTCACGGGCGAGAGCGATGCGGTCTTCAAACAGACAGGCGATGAGGTCTTCTCCGGCTCGTTCTGCATTGCGGGCGCAGGGACGATGCGGGCCACTCGCGTCGGCAAAGACAGCAATATCAATAAGCTGTCAGATATTGCCCGCGCCTACAAAAACATTCGCACCCCCACTCAGACGCGCATCGATATCACGGTTGAGGTGACGGTGCTGCTGATGTTCGTGTTCATCCCGGCGCTGTTCATCACGGCCTACCTGACCAACGTCGGGATGCTGGACGCCTTCCGCAATGCGGTGGTGTTTATGACAAGCCTCGTGCCGCAGGGGTTGGTGTTGGTGGCGATCCTGTCACTGACGATTGGCGCGATCAAAATCAGCCGCCAACAGACGCTCATCCAGAAGGTCAACGCCGTCGAATCACTCGCCAACTGCACCGTGCTGTGCTTCGACAAAACGGGGACACTGACGAAAAATCAACTCAATGTGACCGATGTTATCCCTGCTGAGGGGATCGATAAAACAACCCTCCAGAATGATCTGGCGCTTTACGTCAACTCTCTGGCAAATCTCAATCGCACAGCGGGCGCGGTGAAAGAATTCGTTGAGGCGCAGAAAGCCCAGCCCTCGCAAGGCCAGAAGGTCAAAGAAATCGGCTTCACATCGGGTCGCAAATGGGGCGCATTGATGCTGCAAGATCGCACCCTCATCATGGGCGCTCCCGAACGCATCCTGACCCCGCCCAGAAACGAATTGGATCAGGAGTCACTGTCGGTACAAGCCTCCATACTCGCGCAGCAGGGCTTGCGCGTGCTGGCCTTCGCCCAGATGCAGGGCGAACCGTCCGGCAATGAGGTGACGACGCAGGCCACGCCCCTCGGCATCCTCATCCTCAGCGACAGTGTGCGCGATGATATTGGCGAGACGTTGAAAGCCCTTTACGCGGAAAATCTCAAGCTCAAAGTCATCTCCGGCGACAGCCTGGATACGGTGCAGGCCATCGCCAAACAAGCGGGCATGGAGGCGGGCAAGGCGTTCGCAGGCACAGACCTTGAGAAGATGAGCGACGCGGAACTTGAGATTGCGGTGAGTGAGGGCAATGTGTTCGCCCGCATCGAGCCGGAGACCAAGCGCCGCCTCGTGAAGGCACTGCAAAATCAGCATGAGTATGTGGCGATGGTCGGGGATGGCGTCAATGATGTGCCTGCGCTCAAACAGGCCAATCTCGCCATTGTGATGAATGATGGCACGCAGATCAGCAAAGATGTGGCCGATATTGTGCTGCTCAACAATGCCATGTCCACGCTGCCGCTGGCCTTCCGCGAGGGCAAAGAGATCACGCAGACGATTTATGCCACGATGAAGATGTTCCTGGTCAAGAATTTCTACACGGTGATTCTGTTTGTGGTGGCGCTGTTCATGGCAATGCCTTTCCCGATGACGCCCTCACAGATCAGTTGGGCGACGTTTGGCGCGGTGAATATCCCGGCGACCTTTGTCGCGTTTGGCTGGCTGCGTCCGGCCAAGATGACTCGTTTCCGCCGCGATGTGATGGATTATATCTTCACGGTGGGATTCATCGGCGCGGTGCTGCTGATCCTGCTGTATACCATCGTGTATTTTGGCACGAACATGAACATCGTTCTGACGCGCAGTGTCCTCACGGTGTTTCTGACGCTCTTGAGTGCCTATATGGTGTGTACGATTCAGGGCGTGGATTTCTATGAGCCGCGCAGCTTTATCACCCATTGGCGCACCGTTGCGCTGATGCTGCTGATGACCGTCCTGACGATCCTGTCGCTGTATATCGCGCCTGGCGTGTTTGAGTATGTCCATACACCGATTACCGAATACTGGTGGATTTATGCGCTACTGATCGCGCTGACGGGCCTTGCGATGATCCTGATGGCACACGGCATGAAATATCGCTATGTCATGACGCGCTTCTGGGAGCTGTTCCGCCCGGATGAGCGCTAAATCAGAGAGACGAGAGCATTCTAAGGCGATCAATCGTAGGGAATGGTTTGGGGGCGTGCTTGTGTGTACGCCCCCTCCCTCAGTTTTCAGCATCTCCCTGTATCTCCAAATGTCCTTATTTCTTCTCTGTTTCTAGCCCCAACACCGCCAATACCCCCGACCCGCTGAAACGATCACACATCCGCGCCATGACCTCCGGCGTGTACGGCATATCGTTTTGAATCCACCACATCATGACGCCAATCTCAATGCCCGCCAGAATTGCCGCCAGCAGCGGTAGCGGCATGGTTGGCTCATGGCCGGGCGGCAGACAGCGCTGCAACGTGCTCTCCATCGCCTGGGTCAGATACTGCTGTACGCGCACCAGGAATTTCATGCTGCCATTTTCGCTCATCATGATGCGATAAAACTGGGCATACTGCGCGACATGCTCAAAATCATCTATGCTGCTGTAGGGCTGTCCATTTTGAAGGTTCTGAATCGTGGGCGGATTCTCCAACCATCTCGTAAAGAGGTCTTCGTACATATCGGCCATGCTGCTGAAGAGCAGATCATCAATGTCTTTATAGTGCAGATAAAATGTCGTGCGGGCGATGTTGGCGCGATCCGTCACATCCTGCACCGTGATATTGTGATAACCCTTGTCGGCAATGAGGGCGAGCAGGGCATCGCGCAGCAGTTGGCGCGTGCGCTGGATGCGGCGATCTGGCTTGCGGGTGGATTCGACCATAAACGACACCTGTTCACTAAACGACAGCCTGAGTAAGTTCGTGATTGACCTGAAATCTATTCTGTTTATACTGAATATTATACGACACAGTGTTCAGTAAACAATAACCTGTACAGCAAACGAGGACACAGCCATGACCGAACTTCGCCTTCCTCCGGGGCCGCCGCCCGTCAAAAATGCCCTTCAAGGCCTGATTCTGGCCTACAATGTCGTTCGCCTGGGGCCTCTCAATCTTCTCAACAATATGATGCGCGGCTACGGCGATATCGCGGCCTTCAATATGCTGGGCGTGCAGAATATCTGGAGCATCAATGCCGAATTTGTTGGCGAAGTCGCGGTTAAGCAGGCGGCCAATTTCCGCAAAGACAACGATTATACGGATCGCAAAAAGGGATTGGCCCGCTTCCTGGGTGAGGGCCTGCTGACGAGCAACGGTGATTTCTGGAAGCGCCAGCGCAAACTCGTTGCACCGTCGCTGCACGCCAAACGCATCGAAGCCTACGCGCAAACGATGGTCGGTTACACGCAGCAGCAGATCACACCCTGGCGCGATGGACAGCATCTTGATATCAGCCTTGAGATGAGCGCACTGACCATGCGAATCGTCGCCAAGAGCCTGTTCAATGCCGATGTCGATCACGTTATCGAGATGGTGCATCGTTCGATGTCGGCGATTCAGGCGTCGGCCATCAGCGGGCAAACTTCGCCTCTGCCAAGTTGGATTCCCACGCCGACGGAACTGCGGGCGCGGCGTGCGATCAAAGACCTCAACGAATTCGTCTATCAGACGATCACTGAGTGGCATAAGACAAAAGAGGACAAAGGCGATTTACTCTCGATGCTGCTGCTGGCGGAGGACGACGAGGGCAAGCCCATGAGCGATGAGCAGGCGCGGGACGAAGTTCTCACGCTGTTCCTGGCGGGCCATGAGACGACGGCCAACACGCTCAATTGGACGTGGACGCTGCTGGCGCAAAATCCCGACAAACAGGCTAAACTCCACGCCGAACTCGACAGCGTGCTGCAAGGGCGTGCGCCGACGCTGGCTGATCTGCGGCAACTGCCGTATACCGAAATGGTCATCAAGGAATCGATGCGGCTGTATCCGCCTGCGTGGTCATTCAGCCGCGAAGCCATCAATGCGACACAGGTGGCGGGCTATGACATTCCAGCGGCGGCGGTGTGCTCGATCTTCACGTATGGGCTGCATCACAACCCCAAGTATTGGGGCGCTGATGTCGAGGACTTCCGCCCGGAGCGCTTTTCAGCGGAGAATGAAGACAAGATCATCAAATATGCGTATTTGCCATTTGGGGCCGGGCCGCGTGTGTGCATCGGCAACAGCTTTGCCATGATGGAAGCACAGCTTTTGCTGGCGACCATCGCGCAGACATGGCAGCCGCGTCTGGCTGCGGGCCAAACGGTGGCGATGCTGCCGCTCATCACGCTCAATCCCAAAGGCGGCCTGCCGATGACGCTGCAAAAACGCCATGCGGTGTATGCGCCTGCTGAGCATGAGATGGACGCTGTAGAAGCCTGATGTCGGGGCGCGATATATCGCGCCCACGATACGAATTTGAATTTGAGGGCGCGATACATCGCGCCCCGACAAAAACCGTCGGGACAACGCCTGCCAGAGGACATGGTGTGCCATGTCCCTACCCCATATGCCATAGTAGGGACACGGCACGCCGTGTCCTCCCGGTGGATATGCAACATTGTGGATATATCATGCCGAGCCGAGGACATGGCGAGTCAAGGACATG
>DAOTUR010000043.1:0-11915 GCA_034436915.1 Anaerolineae bacterium | reverse complement strand
GTCATACAGACTTCGAGCGGCAGCGCATAAATTTTCGGCGCATTGAAGCCGGTGGTATTCATGCCGGGTAAATCCTGCTCAAACCCTTGAATATCTTCCCCAGGCAGAGGCTCGGCATGGCGATTGTTGAGCACAATGGCATCTGGTTGCAGCGTGTGGATTAAGTCATAGAGGGCGTCATAGTCAAACGAGCCGCCCGCCGCAAAATACGCATGGCTCTCATCAAGCACATGATGCGGCCATTCACCATCGAACCAGGCACACGCGATTTCGCCATAGTTGGTACAGAGTTCGCGCACCTGTCCATGCAGGAAAGCCAGATAATCCGACCAGGCGAGACCGCTCTCTTTGCGAAAGCGGTAAGCGGGATGATGCCAGTCCAGCACTGAGTTATAGAAACCAAGTTTGATGTCACCGCGTCGGGCGCAGGCATCGGCCAATTCTCGCATGGGATCACGCTTGAATGGGGTGTTGGTGATTTTGTAATCACTCAGCGCGGTGTCATACATGCTGAAGCCATCGTGATGGCGCGTGGTGGGGACAATGTATTTTTGTCCGGCGTCGGCGGCGATGCTAACCCATTCATCGGCATTGAATTTTGTGGGATTGAACTGAGTTGCAAAGGCTTCATAGTCGGCGGGTGAGATGCGTTCCGCGTGCATAATCCAATCATGCCGCGCCGGAATCGCGGACGGCCCCCAGTGTACGAACATGCCAAAACGGGCATCCTGAAACCAGTTCAATCCTTGAGGTGAGACCTGCATCACCATGATGTTTGCGTCTTCATCATGACAGCACGATCACCGTGTCAATGGCATCGCGGCTTGCTTCCGGCACCATGAGCAGCAGATCGGCCTCGCGCCGCTCCACGACAAGAGTCTCGCCGTTGTGCAGCAGGTGCGCGTGCTGCACCGTCTCAGGAACATTCTTCAACACGATGCTGTCGCTGGTGTTCTCCAGCACATGCACGTAATGGGTAGCGCCTTTGCGCGTACTCACGCTCACGGCTGTTGTTGGAATGGCTCCGGCCCGCGTGCCATACACCGATTCGCCGTTCACCTTGAGCCATTCGCCCACGCCGCGCAGACGCGCCGCGTGGAGGGGAACGATTTCGCCCAGTGCAGTTGGCCCCACGTTAAGCAGATAATTGGCCCCGACACTCGCGCTACGCACCAGCAGATGCACCAGATGCGCGATGGATTTGGTATTGTGATCATTTTCGCTGTAGCCCCAATGATCATTGATCGTCATGCACACTTCGATGGGATAATCATAGACTGTCGGCGCATTGAAGCCTGCTGTGTTCATACCGGGCAAATCCTGCTCAAAGCCCTGAATGTCTTCCCCAGCCAGCGGCTCATCATGGCGGTTGTTGCTGATGACCGCCTGTGGTTGCAGCGTGTGGATCAGATCGTAGAGCGTGTCATATTCAAACGAGCCGCCTGCCAGAAAATACGCATCGTTTTCATTCGTGGTGTGGCGCGGCCAATCGCCATCGAACCAGACACAGGCAATTTCGCCGTAGTTGGTACACAATTCGCGCACCTGCCCATGCAGGAAGGCCACATAATCTGACCAGGCCAATCCGCTTTCTTCGCGGAAGCGGTAAGCCGGATGATGCCAATCGAGCAGAGAGTTGTAAAAGCCGAGTTTAATATCGCTGCGTTTGGCGCAGGCATCGGCCAATTCGCGGAACATATCGCGCTTGAACGGCGTGTTGGTGATCTTGTACTCGCTCAACGCCGTGTCATACATGCTGAACCCATCGTGATGGCGCGTGGTAGGAACGATGTATTTTTGGCCGGCGTCGGCGGCGATACTGACCCATTCATCGGCATTGAATTTGACGGGATTGAACTGAGGGACGAGTTTTTCGTATTCAGCGACGGGAATACGATCTGTATGCATGACCCATTCCTGTTTTGCCAGAATGGAATACAGGCCCCAATGAATGAACATCCCGAAGCGGATATCTTGAAACTGATTTAACCCCTCAGGTGTGGCTTGCAGGACCAAGGTGCGACCTTTCGAGTGTCATAAGAGACATTTTGAAGACAATAAAATCCTGTTGGGCGCGGTGTCTTCAACACACGCCAAACGGGTGAGAGATATTGACGCTACTCGGAAATGGATTTGTCTTGGGATGGCCTGGGACGCCAAATCTGACGTCCCAGTCTGATCTATTTGATGCGATGCAGCGCTAAGCTGTTTCTATCGACCCACGATTACTTCGATGCCTTTTGGGCATCATAGGCGCTCTGGTTGATTTCGAGCATACGCGGTAGTCCTTGTGAGTCCAGGGTTGCCAGATAGGTATCCCATTCGGCATCGATATTGGCATCGCCTGTGATGAAGCGGGCGAGCATTTCATTCACATAGGTGTCTACGGCAAGCTGGATATCGCTCAGTTCTTTGGCGTCATTATCCGGGAACGTCAGCGGCGGGATCAGGTCTTCAAGGGCAGGCGCAAAGGGCAGCATTGCATTCGAGGCGTTATACAGCGGCACTTCGACGAATTGATCTTTGGCCGATTGGCTGAGGCGGAAGGCGCTGGTGCGATAGGTGATCCCCGCCTGACGCCATGAGCCGTTTGTCATGCCCTCACCCCAGTTGGCAGTGGTGCGATAGGCGGCCTGGCTGCCATCGATGGCGAGTTCGCCTTCGGGCGGGAGAATCCAGTCCGTGCCTTCGACGCCGAAGACATTGCGCATAGTGGCCTCAGAGCTATACATCAGGTCGGCCAGACGGAAGGCCGCATCCGGGTGCGCGGCCTTATTGGTGATAATAAAGCGCCCAACACCGTAACCCCAGGGCGCATACGCAGCAGTCTGAACACCCTCCGGCCCTTTCAGCGGCGGGACAGCGATCCAATTGTCCATCTCGCCGCCCTGAGCAAGTGTCTTGGCTTCGGTGAATGTGCCCATCCATCCGCCGCCGACAGCGCCGAGCAGATGCGGTTCCATCTGGCTGCCCAATTGGAGCAGTGACGGATTGTCTTGAATCAGGCCGTTGGGATCGATCAAGCCCTGGGCATACAGGCGGTTGAGATAGCGCAGACCTTCACGATAGCCGGGTTGGGCAAACGCAGCCTGCACCTTACCATCGATCAGCAGAAGGCGATTATGCTGGATGCGATCATAGAAGACGAAGGAGTTCATCAGGAACTGCTCAACGCTGTTGTGCCAACCGCCTGTGTCGCCTTCACCGGACATGGGGACTTCATCGGCGATGCCGTTACCGTTCGGGTCTTTTTCTTTGAAGGCGATCAGCATTTGCTCAAAT
This sequence comes from Anaerolineae bacterium, assembly GCA_034436915.1. GTDB lineage: Bacteria > Chloroflexota > Anaerolineae > Aggregatilineales > Phototrophicaceae > JALHOR01. The sequence goes on along the minus strand of DAOTUR010000043.1, from coordinate 8,633 downwards.
TCATCGGTGGTGGTAGGCATCGCAATGCCGAGTTTGTCCAACCAGGGTTTATACACCCACATCTTCTGTGACAGGAAGCAGTGGAAGCACTCATTGATTTCCGGCAGGCCGTAAATTTTGCCATCCGGCGATGTGTTCAGGGACAAAAGCTGCGGGCGCTCGGTCTCGAAGATGCGTTTGGTTTCCACACCGTACTTGTCTATAAAGTCGTTCACGGGCACGAACAATCCCTGTGATCCCATTTCAGCAACAACGCCAGCCGTAGGGCCAAAGCCCATCAGCACATCGGGCAAATCGCCGCTGGCAAGCACAACGTTGAGCTTGGTTTGTGAATCGACTGCGGCCACCATCTCAATTTCGAGGTTGAGGCCCGTCTTTTCTTCCAACCACTTGGTATAGGCGTTGTCGTTAAAATCCGATATCGCCTCCCCTGTGGCAATCAGGATCTTGATGGTGATCGGTTCGGTGACAATCGGGAATTCGCCAGCGGGGGTGACGATATCGGTGTCTTGTGCGCCGACTGAAAACGTCAGGGCGGGGACCAGCAGGCCGAAGGCGGCCACCATAGACAACAATTTTTTGTTCATTTGTGACTCCTCAATAAACGTTTTTATGGCAAAGTTGTATTGATGATGCGTCCAATCAGTCCATAATCCTCCTCTTCCCTTATCCTTTGATGGCTCCAACGGTGAGGCCCTGAACAAAATAGCGCTGTACAAATGGGTAAAGCAGCAGCACAGGAACCGAGGCTACCACCATGGATGCGAATTTAAGTTGTTCCTGAAGCGCCTGCTGATCGGCCATACGTTTGACATCGGCCATCATGCCCAGATCGATTTTGTTGTAGACCAGAATGTTGCGCAGGACGATCTGTAAGGGGGCAATCTCAGGATTGGTCTGGAAGACCAGCGATAAAAAGTATTGATTCCACTGTGTGACGGCATAAAGCAGGAACAACACAGCGATGATCGATTTGGAGAGCGGCAGGACGATCTTGATCAGATAGCCGATGTCGCTACATCCATCGATTTGGGCGGCTTCATAAAGCTCTTCGGGAATGCTCGTGCGTAAAAACGAGATGGTGATAATTAGATTCCACACGCTGAGGGCGGTTGGAATGATCAGCGCCCAACGGGTGTTCACCAGACCCAGATCACGCACCACCAGATAAAACGGGATCAAGCCGCCGCTGAAGAGCATGGGGAAGAAGAACAACACCAGCAGAACACGTCGGCCCGGCAGATCTTTTCTGGTCAGGGGATAGGCCGCGAGCATGGTGAGCACGACACTGACGCTTGCGCCCACAATCGTATAAAAGAGTGAGTTTCCCATCCCTTTGATGAGGGTCGGGTACTCGAAGATTTTTTGATAGCCAATCAGGGTGAAATCCACCGGAAGCAGCGTCACTTTGCCAGCGATGACCGCCGAGGGATTGCTGAAAGACGCGCTCAGGGTGTAAATGAGCGGATACAAAATCACGACCAGAATTATGAGCAAAAAAATCGTATTCAGCACTACGAATATCTTATCCCCGGCTGAATCCTGGATTCCGGCTGAGGACTTGCGCTTTGAAAAGGGCATACGAAGGCTTGTCATTGGGTTTCTCCTGTCTTATTGGGCAAACCTGCCATTGCGGACATGGCACGCCATGTCCCTACTGCTTTTGCGCTATTGGCTACCAGAGACTTTCTTGTCCGGCACGCTTGACGCTGTAATTCGCCACGACAACCATCAGAAGCGCCAGGATGCCTTTAAACAGGCCAATCGCTGTCGCATACGAGAAATCCAACGTCGGAGAGGCCAGGCCCACCTTATAGACATAGGTATCAAGAATTTCCGAGACGCTGGTGTTGAGGGGGTTTTGCAGCAGCAGGACTTTTTCAAACCCGATATTGATGAAATTGCCGATGTTTAAGATGAAGAGCATGGTGGCGATGGGCATAATTCCAGGCAGATCGATATGCCACACGCGCCGCAACCGTGAGGCCCCATCGACCACAGCGGCTTCATGCAGGGCGGGGTCAATCGTCGTGAGGGTGGCAAGATAGATGATGGCCGCAAAGCCCATATGCTGCCAGATATCTGTCCACACATACACCGATTGATAGAGATCGGGCCGCGACATGGTGTTGATGGGAGCCATACCCAGGGCTGTTGCAAGCTGCGCCAGGATGCCAAAGCGTGGGTTGAGCATCTGCAAAATCAGGCCGACCATCACCACCGTCGAGATGAAATGCGGGGCATAGGTCGCCATCTGAAGCGTCTTTTTGAACCACAGGGTGCGTACCTGATGCAGGCTGAGGGCCAGGATGATCGGGATCGGGAAGCCGACCAACAGCGAGTACAACCCCAGGGTGATGGTGTTGATGATGAGGCGCGAGAACTGATACGAGTTAAAAAATCGCTCGAAGTTCTGAAGCCCGACCCAGGGACTGTTCCAGATGCCGCCCGCCGCCGTGTAGTCACGAAAGGCGATCTGAGCGCCAAGCATCGGGATATAGCTAAAAACAATAATGTACGCCAGCGGCAGAATTAAAAGGGCGTAGAGTTGCCAGCGCCGTCGCATTCGCATCAAGAGATGTCCGAGACCGCTCGTCACGACAGCGGCGGACGATGTGCCTATGGGGTGTTCCGAGCGATCAATAACACTTGGCTGACTCAGAGAACTCATTTTTTAATAGCCTGTCTCTCTTCAAAGGACGTTAAGTATACTGCGTCTCAGATAACCTCCTATCTTACTACGGCTGTACCGTTCTGCATCCCCATGTGGGACTGGAGAAGGCAGGGTAAGAAACTGGAGGGGCGGGCTTACCCGCAAAACACAATCAATCGCGGGCGTCTATCGCCCCTTTACCTCTCAAGAGCCGACAGCGCTCGGAGCAGAGAAAAGAAATTTTCCATGGGGACATCGGCATCAATCGCACCAGCGGCCCCGGTCACATAGCCCCCACCAGCAGCCAGCAGCAGCACGTTCGCAGTCACATCCTGCGTGAGGGCTGGCTCACGGCCTCGCAGTGACGACATTGGTATGCCGCCCATAAGGCTCAACTGGCCGCTCATCGCCTCCTTAAGGGCAAAGAGATCATGCAGCTCCGGCTGCGCCAGATAGACCCCATTAAAGCCCCACTGGAGAAGAAGAGGCAGGATCATGTCGAGCTTTCCAGGCGTATGAAGCACCGTTGCCAGGCCGTGTTCCCGCACGGAACGAACAAGACGTTGTATCCGATGGCTGAAAACGTCTTCAAACACGTTCAGGGGGACGCGTAGCCCATTTTCATCCGCCAGCTCGTCACTCAAGAGGACGAACGCAAGATCGGCCCCAAATCGGTCACAAATGAGCTGCACGACTTTGCTCTGATACGACACAAGTTGATCGGCTACCGTGTGCAGCAAACGTGAGCGCGATTCGGGATCATGGCTGCCGAGGACGTCGACGATCTTCAGCGTATCGGCAAAGATGGAGCGAAAATCGGCGGCAATGCCAACGTTTGTATTGCGGGCGGCCCGCACATGCTGATCAAAGAAATCCAGTTGGTCTGTGAGTAGGGGAAAGTCGAACGGCAGTTCGCGGCGGTTGGCCCAATCGCTCTCAAGATGATCGAGCGTGGGTTGGTAAGGGAAGCGGCAGGGAATTGCGGCCAGCCCCGTGCGTTGGGCAAACTCAATCTGATCCTCTGGCGCAAGGGTAGGCGTCTGATAGGTCGTCTGATAGATCGGTTCACGTTCCAACACGTAACGATAGAGTGTCCGATGGGCAATCGCATACTCAAAATGGGCCATCGGAGCATCGGACACCTCGCAGCGCAACGCCTGCTTGAGAGCCGTGCTGTGACCTTTGTCGGCCTGGATCAGATGACTCTCATTCGCGGGAAGCGCAACCTGGACGAAGGGAGTGATGTCTGGCATCAGCGCCACGATTGTTTCGCGTGGCAGGGACGGGATGATTTGCCCCTCAACTCGATCAAACGAGCTGTCTCTCTCGCGTGAGAATGATGCGCTGCCACAGGACTGACGCACGATCAGGCGCAGGGGCAAAACAATCGTGCGTGGGCGCAGATAATCGCTGCTGCTCAAGCGGCTGAGGAGAAGCTGCGTGGCATTCATACCAATGTCATAGGGTGACTGCGCTGCCACCGTCATCATCGATGCAAAACGCGAATCAGGATAAAAATCATCGAAACACACGACAGCCATCGACTCCGGCACACGAATATGCTGTTTTTCGAGTGCGTGAATGATGCCAATTGAGATCTCATTGTTGGCGGCCACAATCGCCGTGATGTCCGGTTTGCGGGCGAGAAGCGCGTTCGTCATGTGTTCTGCCGTTTTGCGATCATACTCCCCCCAACAAATCATGTGAGGATCAATGCGAATTGCGGCCTCTGCGAGGGCCAGACAATAGCCGGCAACGCGATCTGTCGCGCTGTTTGAACTCTGACGACCTGTGATGATAGCAATTTGCTGATGCCCTAAGCGGATGAGGTGCTCCGTCAGAGCAAACGCCCCCGACACCGAATCACTGTAGACATTATCAACATACCAGTTTGCCGCCTGGGATTGACCAATGAAGACAACGGGTGTCTCGCGGGCATGGGTGGATTGTTGCGAGTGTTCTTCACCGCCTGTCAAAACCACCTGTTCTGAACGACGGCTGAGGATCATGCCATCGACGCGATTATAGATGGTCTCCAGATAGCGAATGTGCTGGCGAGATCGCGCATATGTGTTGCAGATGAGGACGTAGTAGCCGTTGGCCTGCGCCGCATCCTGTACGCCCCGTGCGATGGTTGTCCAGAAATAGTTCGTCAGCTCAGGAATGGCGAGGGCGATGGTATCGGTGCGTTTATTGCGTAAGCTACGAGCCTGAATGTTCGGCTGATAGCCAAGATTCGCAATCGCCTGCTCCACCTTCGAGCGTGTGTTGGGATTGACATTTTCAGCCCCATTCATCACGCGCGACACGGTTCCAGCAGACACACCGGCTAACCTGGCAACATCAGAAATTGTCGGCACTCTTCAAATAAACCTTACGTTACAAAAGCACTAAATGGCCTGGAAATCGAAATATTGAATCGATTTCATTAAATCGATTTTAACCCCTTCTCAGAAATTGTCAAGCAAACAATAGAGGGCACCTCAATTTTGAAGGAAAATGCCACAGTGGGGAGAGGGGCCGTTAACGCGCTTCGGCAATCGGCTTGTGTTGGAGGCAAAATCGGTTTAGTATTCGAGTGTGTCACGGGTCGTCTGATCAACAGCCGTCGCTGTTGCCACAGAACAGAATTATTTTTCACATCTCGTTCGCCATCTCTAAGCAGCATGTCCATTTGCAATGTAGCTATGTTGAAGACTTTCTTGCTCATGATCTTCATTCTGGAGGATGTCTTATGCGCTATGAAGCAACGTTTGAATCGGTCAGACAGCATCCCGTTCCGCCCTGGTATCACGATGCCAAGCTTGGCATTTTCATCCACTGGGGCCTGTATTCGGTGCCAGGATGGGCACCTCATGGCGCGGATATTGATAAGCAGGTGGCGGAAAAAGGCTGGGCGGGAATGTTCGCCAACAATCCTTACGCTGAGTGGTACTTGAACTCCCTGCGGATTGGCGACACCCCGACGCGCCGCCATCACAATCAAACCTACGGAGAGGATGTTGCATACGAGGATTTCGCGCCGATGTTCAATCAGGCGGTGGAAAAATGGAATCCCGATGAATGGGCACACCTGTTTCAAAAAGTTGGTGCCCGTTATGTGGTCCTCACGACCAAACATCATGATGGCTTTCTCCTGTGGCCGAGCGATCAAACAAGCCCGCACAGGTCTGGTCGCTTTGGTACGGAGCGCGATCTGGTAGGCGAACTCACGGAGTCTGTGCGCAACCAGGGGATGAAGATGGGGCTGTATTATTCCGGCGGCCTGGACTGGTCCTTCAACGAAACGCCTGTGCGCGATTTTCCCGATGTGCCGGGAACCATCGAGCAGAGTGCCAATTTTGTCGCGTATTCTGAAGGACACTGGCGTGAGCTGATTGACCGCTATGCGCCGTCCGTGCTCTGGAATGACATCGGTTTTCCAGCCAACGGCAACGTGCCGGACCTGTTTGCCTATTACTACAATGCGGTGCCGGATGGCGTCATTAATGATCGTTGGCGTCAGGCAGCGGCTGGTGGATCAGCCATCAACTTCGATGAGATTGCGAACTTACCGCCGCCTGAACACTGTGATTTCACCACCCCGGAGTATGCCTCGTATCAGCAGATTGTGGAGAAAAAATGGGAGGGCACGCGCGGGATCGGGCATTCATTTGGCTATAACCAGAACGAAGGCCCCGATGATTACCTGTCGGTTGCGGAGTTGGTGCGTAGTTTCGTCGATATTGTCAGCAAGAATGGCAATCTGCTCCTGAATGTGGGGCCGATGGCCGATGGGACTATTCCTGCGCTTCAACAGGAGCGTTTGCTTGGGTTGGGCGCTTGGCTCGACGTGAATGGTGAAGCGATCTTCGAGACCCGCCCCTGGCTGACCGCTGATGGCACATCAGCGGAGGGCATTCCGCTGCGCCATACCCAGAAGAATCAGTCACTTTATACGTTTTTGATGGACACGCCTGATGGACAGGTGACTCTTGAGCATCTTGCGCTTGAAGCCGGGACGACTATGACAGTCTTAGGACATGATGAGCCGCTGGTATGGCAGCAGCAGGATGATCGTCTGATCGTGTCGCTGCCCGCGATGGCATCCGCGCCGGTCCATACGCTCAAAATAACGCCTCAACCGCGTGCTGTCGCTGCAAAATGATGAGACGGACATGGTTAAAGTCCCGCGTCTCTTGCTCGAACGCTCTTAGCGAAGAAGGGATATCTTGCTGATCTCCTGATCCTGATTGACAAGCGCCTCGGCCTCTTTAAATTCAAATAGCGGTAAATCCCCCGGAATGCTGTACTTCAATGCGGCGCAGGCGGCTCCCCAGCGCAGTGCCTGTGCCATTGAATCTGCGCCCTGATTGAGGATGGCATACAGCACTCCGGCGGCAAAAGCATCGCCCCCGCCCAGACGCCCGACCTCTCCCGCCGGAAATGTGGCCTGCGTCAACAGCGATCCGTCGGATGTTCGTGCCATTGCCCCCTGTGCGCCCAATGTCATGATGATATCGGCCTGTGGATAGCGTCCGGTCAGCATGTTCAGGGCCTCGGCGGGGTCTGCGGATGTGTTGTAGAGAGTCTTCGCATCTTCAAGTGCGATAAAAATAATGTTCGCCGCTTGCATAAACGCCTCACAACCGACTCGTGCGCTGTCGGCATCCCACAGTTTACGGCGATGATTGACATCGAAGCTCACGCGCCAACCCGCCGCTCGTGCCAGTTGCAGCGCCCTGGCAGCCGCATCCGCCGCGCCAATTGCCAGCGTGATGCCCGTCAGATGCAGCAGTTTGGCAGTCTGCGATTCAAACAGCGATGAGGGAATCTCGTCGGCGCTCATCCGACTCATCGCGGAGTGTGCTCGATCATAAACCACGCGGCTGCTGCGCGGGGCCACTCCTGGCTCATAAAAATACAGTCCGATACGATCCTGCTCTGTCCAGACAACATGCGCGATGTCCACACCGTAATGGGCCATCGTCCCGCTGATGGCGCGGCCTAATGAATTGTCTGTCAGGCGCGAAAGCCAACACACCCTCATGCCTAAACGCGCCAGACCGACCGCTGTATTTGATTCGCTACCGCCAATATGGATGTCAAAGGTTGTTGTCTGCTCAATGCGCTGAAGGGTGGGCGGCGTGAGGCGAATCATCGTTTCACCCAGCGTCACAACATCATATAAGGACATACGTTACCCGTTCTGCTGGATAAGCCGCGTATAGGTCTGGGCTGTCTGGGTCATGGTCGCCCAATCCTGTGCCATCACCGTGTGTGTATTCACGAGATTGCCCCCCATGCCGACGGCCACCGCGCCGCTGGCAAGATAGGCTGCGATATTGTCTAAATCGACCCCGCCTGTGGGCATGAGACGCAGATGGGGCAGGGCGCTGAGCACATCCTTAAAGTAAGCAGGGCCAAGCGCCCGCGACGGAAACACCTTCACGACATCCGCGCCTGACTGCCATGCCGTCATAATTTCCGTTGGGGTGTAGGCCCCTGGCATCACAGGAATATGGGCATCTTTGCAAGCCGTGATAACGGCGGGATCAGTATGCGGGGAGACGATAAACTGTGCGCCTACATCAAGCACGGCCTGTAGATCATCCAGCGTGATGACTGTGCCTGCGCCAATGACTGCTGAACCATTCGCAAACTCCGGGTGGTTAGTTTTCATATCCCGAATGACGTTAATCGAGTCGCGGTTGGTCAGCGTGAATTCCAGCGCCCGCACACCTCCCGCCAGAAGCGCCCGCACCAGCGCATCCGCATACCGCAGATCGGGGAGGCGAATGATTGCCACAAGCCGTGCGTCAAGAATGATATCGAGTGTTGAACTCATCGAATCGGCGCGGGATACCCCTGCCTTGAGGCATGGGGAGGGAGAGCGCCTTGTCCTTTCTGGTAGGTATAGCCGTCAGAGTGGTGAAGCGTCTTGAGATGTTTGTGCGATGCCGTGACTTTGCCGAGCGCTGTCACAATATCAAAGCGTCCT
>DAOTUR010000042.1:0-9768 GCA_034436915.1 Anaerolineae bacterium | reverse complement strand
TTCACGTTGATGATCTGGGTTTTGTTGATCGGAGCCATGATCTCCATGTCAGCAATTTTAAGCGGCACACTGGGATATGCGATCATCTCTATCCCGATCATTTTGACGGTGGCGGGTATAACCGTGAGCGGCTTCATCTGGAATTGGGGCCAGTTGCCGCGTGAATCGCAGGATACGGCTGAATCGCTGAAGCGTAATCGTCTGACAATGGCCCTGCGTGATTTGAGCGACGATGAACTCAAGGGCCTGCGTCAGCGCCTGTCTAACGGCGATGTTGATGACGATCAATTGGCGCGTTTGCTCGATGAGAGCGAGGCGAGTAAGGCCAAGAATCGCGGCTAATCCGCACAAAAACAGATGTGAGTCGCCCTGTCCGCCCGCAATCAATAACCTCAGTTTTAGATAGCGCGGCTGATGACCCCTCACCCCAACCCCTCTCCCACTGCGTGGGAGAGGGGTTATTAGCCGCCTTATCCCGCCCGACTCAGCACGATGCCCGCCACAAGCACAACCGCCGTGATGACCGCCAGCACATAGTAGCGCTGGCGCAGCATCGCCCGCAGATCAGCCGGAATCTGACGCCACAGCGCCCATAACATCCATCCGCCCGCGCTGATGCTGCCAAACGCGGCGACCAATAAAAGCGCATCGTCGGGTGAACGCAGCATTTCATATGCATTGCTGGCAACCAGTTCGAGATGCGTCAGCCACCAGGGGCCTGTTGCCAGCAGCGCAATCAGCGGGATCAGCCACAGCAATCGCGTGCGCGGCAGTCCTGTCGGCTTTGGGCGCTGGAGATACCATGTCCAAGCCAGCGCCACAAGCGCCATGACAATCAGTGCCTCGACGCTGGCATACAGGCACGCCCCAAACATCAAGCCTGCCGCGACCAGATCGAGGCGCTGGCGCGTTTGAACAGCCTGCTGCAAGAAGATCAGCATTGCCAGCCCAAACAGCACGCCGAGCAGCACGACAAAATGGCCGTTGGCATACAGCGCCACCACAACCGGAATCGCGGCCAGCGCCAGACAGCGCCCCAGCGGTTTGCCGCGCCATTCGCTGCCAAAATCATACACAACCCAGATCGCAAGGAAGGCGATCACGGCTCCAAGCGCCCGCTGCACAATCGGGTGTGTCTGGCGCAGTTGGCGGCTGACGTAGCTCGTGAGCATTTCCAGACCCGCCGAACTCGCGCCCGTCTGGAAGGGCTGTGTTATCAGGAGCACACCCGTCAACAGGATGCCTACCAGGACAAAAAAGAGCAAATCCTGTGGGCCAGTCCAGCCCTGATCGGCGTCGGATAATTCTTCACCTTTGGCTTCGGCGCGGGTCTGGGCCTGGGCAATTGTGCCGCCCAACACTGTGCCGGACAGCAGGGCAAACAGCACATAATCGATCACAAGCGGGTCATTGGCGGTGAGCGAGAGCATGAACAGCGACCCGCCCATGATGAGCGCCAGCGTAAACGCAGCGGCCAGACCAACACGCGGCTGAGATGTGGGCAGCGCGGGCGCAAGCATCGCCCCGGCCCCACAGAGCATCGCACCCATGATGAAGACGATGAACAGCGGCATATTTGTTCTTTTTCTCCGTGCAAAACACAGGTAGACTCAGCGTATTGATGTAATGTGAGAACTGCTATGAACTTCTTAGACTCGTGTACGGGGCAAGTTGTCCACATTATCTATCGCAGCGAAGAAAATGGCTATACTGTTTTGCGCCTCAAGCCGGATGAGCCGCACGCCGAAGCGGGCGATGATGGCACGATTATCGTCGTCGGCAATATCCCGTTGGTGACGAAAGAAACGCGACTGCGCGTGGGCGGCGAATGGATGGAAAATGCCCGCTATGGCTCACAGCTCCGCGCCCATACTGTCACCGTGCTCACCAGCGCTTCACCGCCCAAACATGCGATGGAGACGATTACAGGCACTGTTGGGCATGTGGTCGTCTATAAGCAAGACAGCGGCTGGGGTGTGCTGGAGATTGAGACCGAGGCGGACGAGGACAGCGAGACGCCTGAACTGGTGCTCGTCAAAGGCGTGATGCCGGAGATGCTGGTGGGTGAGCGGGCTGAATTTACGGGCCGCTGGATCACCGATGCCCGTTACGGCCTGCAACTTGACGTACACAGCATTCACCCGTTGGAGCCGCAAAATCGTGCGGGCATCGTGCGCTACCTGAGCGAAAATGTTCACGGCGTGGGCGATGTCACGGCCAACCGCATCTACGATTACTTCAAAGAGCAGACGCTGGATGTGATCGAGCGCAACCCGGAGAAACTGTCCAGCGTCCCCGGCCTGCGCCAGGAGCAGATCGACAATATTAGAGAGCTGTGGCAGACGCACCGCACCGAACGCCAATCGATGATCTATTTGCAGGGGCTGGGCATCACCAGCCGCCTGGGAATGAAAATTTTCAATATGTATGGGGTCGATACCATCAGGATCATCGATGAGAATCCCTACCAACTGGCCGATGATATTCATGGCATTGGCTTCCTCAAAGCTGATCAAATTGCACAGAACAAAGGCATCGCTCTCGACTCGCCTCATCGTATACGGGCGGGGCTGCGCTATACCCTGGGCCAGAGCGCTCAGGAGGGCCATACCTATCTGCCGCGTCCCGCCCTGACAGAGCAAACGATCAAAATGCTTGGCCTGTCCTCGGCAGCGCTGCTCGATCCCGAGATTCTCTACAGCATTCGTGTCGGCGCGTTGATCAGCGAGATTCTTTTGATCGACGGTGAAAAGGTCGAAGCGATCTATCTGCCGCTGTATTACCATGCCGAACGTCAGTCCGTTGTCTGCCTCAAGGCGATGCATGATATACATTCGGTGTTGCAAAAACGCATGGAAAAGACCGATTGGCCCACTTATCTTGCAGAGCTAACGTCAAAAAATAACGTGTCGCTCAGCGATATTCAGCAGAGCGCTGTGCAAGCCGCGCTCACAGGCAAAATTAGCGTGCTTACGGGCGGGCCGGGGACGGGCAAGACCACCACGCTGCAAATGGTCATGCACGCGCTGGAAAAAGAGAACATCAAATACTCGCTGGCCGCCCCCACAGGCCGTGCCGCCAAACGCCTGAGCGAGACGACCCAGCGCGAAGCCCGCACACTGCACCGCCTGCTGGAATGGAAAGAGGGCTTTTTCTCCTACGATGAAGACAACCCGCTGCCCACCGAGTTCATCATCATCGATGAGTCGTCGATGCTGGATATTTTGCTCTTCAGCAGTGTGCTCAAGGCTATGCAGCCCCACGCCCATCTCATGCTGGTGGGCGATGTCGATCAACTGCCGAGCGTGGGCGCAGGCAATGTGTTGAAAGATGTCATCAACAGCAGCATTGCCGATGTGACGCGCCTATCGCACATCTTTCGCCAGGAGCAGGCCAGCCATATTATCGTCAATGCCCATCGCATCAATCAGGGCCAGAATCCCTATCTGGAAAATCGCAGCGAGGATTTCTTCTTCTTCTCGGTTGAAGATCGGATCAATGATGTCGCCCCGATGATTGTGCAGATTGTGCAGGAACGCCTGGGCAAAAAATTAGGCTCCTACAATCCCATGCGCGATGTGCAGGTTATCGCGCCGATGTATCGCGGGCCAGCAGGCGTTGATGCCTTGAATCTGGCGCTGCAAGCCGTACTCAACCCCAAAGATGCGGGGCGGGCCGAACTCACGGTCAATCAGCGCGTGTTCCGTGTGGGCGATAAGGTCATGCAGACCAAAAATAACTATGAAAAAGAGGTCTACAACGGCGATATCGGCTACATCCAGGGCATCGATCCGAAAGCCATTAAAGTCACCGTCATCATCGATGAGCAGTTCATCGAATATGACATGACCGATATTGATCAGTTGATTCTGGCCTACTGCATCAGCACGCACCGCTCGCAGGGATCGGAGTATCCGGTGGTGGTGATGCCGGTTGTGCCGCAGCATTACATGATGCTCCAGCGCAATCTGCTCTATACGGCGATCACGCGGGCCAAGCGTATGGTGGTGCTGGTCGGCGAGAAGAAGGCCGTATTCATCGCTGTCAACAACAACAAAGTCTCAGATCGCAACACAGGCTTGATGATTCGCCTGCGCTCTGCGCTTATATCTTGATTTAAAGATCAAGATTGACAATATATAACTATAGGCCATAACATATCTGTAGGCGCAAGGCAACCTTGCACTTCAAGATGTATGATAAAAAGGCAGATGGATATGTTGATTCGGCGCAAGACACAGGTGGACAAACGCGAACGCAGCGGCCTGACCTCGCATTTTATGTTAGGGCGCGGCGATACCGAGGCGAACGCTCTGGCGATTACATGGGTGACAGTGCAGCCGGGGAGCCGCCAGATTCTGCACACACATCCCGAAGTGCAGGTGTATGTCATCGTGAGCGGGTTTGGCACGATGCAGGTGGGCGAGGAGCATCAGGCGGTGCAGGGCGGGGATTTGATCTATATTCCGTCCAATGAGCGGCATGGGATCGAAAATTCCAGCGACGAGATGTTGAGCTATGTGTCGGCCGCCAGCCCCGCCTTCTCCATGACGCTGGCTGAGGCGTATGACAGAGGCCAACTCACGCCAGAGGCGTACAAGAGTTGAACCATAAGCATCATTATTCACCTGTCCGTGAGAAGTGGACGTTTGTAGGGGCAGGATGCATCCTGCCCCGGATGCATCCTGCCCCGGATACATCCTGCCCCATGCGTACCAACTTAAGCAAATTTGATCTCTCTTATGCCCTGTCGTCAGGGGTTGAAAACCCCTGGCGCAAGCGATTTTGCCATGTCATGAGGCGGATGGGCTTTGGCTTGAGGTTTGCTATTCGCAGCAGCAAGACATAATCGGCTTCATATGTCTCTTTGATGAAATACGCTCTCATAGAGCGCAAGATACTGCGTCGCCACATGCCCCCAACTGTACTCCCCTTCAATCACTGTGCGGCCCGCTTGCCCCAGTCGCTCCCGTGCCTCGGAATCGCGCAAAAGCCCGATGACGGCCTCGGCCATCTCCTCTATCGGCGCGATGAGAGCACTCGTGCCGTTTTGGACACGAATCCCATCCATGCTGAGAGGCGTCCCCACCACAGGCAGACGCATCGCCAGCGCTTCGAGGACTTTGTTTTTGATGCCAGCCCCGGTGATGAGCGGCGCGACGAACACCGTCGCCCGTGCATACGCCGCACGAATATCAGGTACGCGGCCTGTGACGATGATTCCGCTGTCTGTTTTTGCTTGCAAATGAGGCGGCGGGGCATGGCCCACTAGCGAGAGCGTGGCATCGGGGATGCTCGCACGAATGCGCGGGAAAATCTGATCGGCCAATAAAAGAGCGGCTTCTACATTGGGCGCATACTCGTAATTGCCCACGAACAGCAGCGAATGCGGCACAATCTCGCCACGCTCACCTGTGAAATAATCGAGATCAATCCCGTTGGGGATCACGCTGATGGGCAGCCCCGACGATAGCTGGCGCAGCATCTGAGCGTCCGGCTCGGCCAGCACGACAACCTGCTTGTACGGGCGATATATGAAGCGCTCATAGGCGCGGGCCGCCATCTCTTGCCCGCGATTCATCAGTGTTGAGGTGTGCTGCATCTGCCGCGCCATATACAGAGCAAATGATTCATACGGGGTGATAATGGCGGGCAGCGGCTTGAGCGCGTTGGCAATCTCATACACCTGAATGCCACCAAACACATGCACGCCATCATAGGCTGTTGTGCGGAGATGATCGGTCACAGCCTGCCACAGCGCGGGCGACCATGCTTGCTGTGCCGATGACGGGAATCGTGCAGCAGGGTTAAACAGGCGATACAGATACTGCGGGAGGGTGCGCGGCACTTCGGGGATGAGGGTGATTTTGCGGAAGAGTTGCGCGTAATGAGGCGTCTCGTCGGCATCTTCGGGCCGCTGCGTCAGCGCGATGAGATCAAACGTGATGTTGTGTTTTGCCAGTTCGCGGACGAGATGCCAGATGATGAGTCGATCCCCCAGATGCAGCGGATACGGGGGACAGCGCGAGATGAGCAGGATGTGCAATTGAGTCTTCCAGGGGCAATTCGTAGGGGCATGGCACGCCATGCCCTTTTATTACGAAAATACGAGGGCACGGCATGCCGTGCCCCTACACATCTCTATAGATAATCGCGCAGATTGTGGGCCAAACGGGGATGGCGCAGACGGCGCAGGGCTTCTTTTTCCAACTGGCGGATGCGCTCACGGCTGAGACCAAATTTATTGGCGATCTCTTCCAGCGTGTGCGGTTCGCCGCCGCCCAGACCAAAGCGCAGCCGTAAAATGTGGCTCTGGCGCGGGGTTAATTCACTCAGGACTTCTTCAATGGTTTCTTCTAACAAGTGCTGTGTGGCAGATTCAACGGGGCTAGGGGTGTCCTGATCTTCAATAAAGTCGCCAAATTCACTATCACCATCTTCGCCGACGGGCCGCTCCAGCGCAATCGCGTGTTGGCTGGCGTCCATCATGCTGCGAACGGTCTCAGCAGGCAGCTCCATCTCATCCGCGATTTCTTCGGCGGTGGGGCGGCGTCCGCGTGTTTGTTCCAGATTTTGCGCCACGCGGTACATCTGGCGAATTCGTTCCGTCATGTGCAGCGGGATACGGATGGTACGGGTCTTCTGGGCCAGGGCGCGGGTGATGGCCTGACGAATCCACCATGTCGCATAGGTGCTGAAACGGTTGCCCCGACTGTAATCATATTTATCAACGGCACGCATCAAACCGACGTTGCCTTCCTGGATCAAATCTGGGAATGGCAGGCCCTGGCCCATATAGCGCTTGGCAATGCTGACGACAAGACGAGTATTGGCGCGGCCAAGATGCTCACGGGCCAACTGCCCATCAGCGATGATTCGCTCCATCTGGCGCGACCAGCGCTCGGCACGGCGCGAGAAATCCAGGCGGCGCATCCGATCACGCGCTTTCTTGCCCCGTTCAATGCGACGGGCGAGATCAATTTCTTCCTGAGCCGTCAGGAGCGGTTCCTGGGCCATCTGGCGAAAATAAAGGCCGACGGGGTCATCGGATGAAATACCCGCAATATCACCAAGATCGGGGTCGGGCGGGAGGTCAAGGGCTTCATAATCAGAATCATTATCATCTTGAGGGGAGGGATGAGTCGAGGAGTCGTGGCCTTCACGTTGTACTTCTATACCTAGAGCATCCAATTCATCGAGAAGTTGGTCGATAGACGCGACCTCTTCACCTTCTTCATCTTCTAGCAGTTCGATTACATCGTCGAAGGTGATATAGCCACGTTGATCGGCACGATTGATCAATTCCTGGATCACGGTTTCTACCCCTAACTGCTTTGAGAGAATAATTTAAACATGCTTTTTAGCGATAACCGCACCTCTGAGGAAAAGTTACGCAACTTAAACATACACAGGCAGTTGTGCGGGTCTCTGTATTCATCATACTCGAATTCAAAACCATATCAACTAGGCAAAATATCACACTGCGCCAGAATATCTTGGTGAAGAGCGCACGATTGTCAATTTCACCCTTCTGCCTTTCATGATATATATCGCAATATTTTGGTTAGAATATGGTAGGATTCATGGGTGCATTTCAAGTTAGTGCGAATGCGGGAGGTCTTTCATAACCAGCTTCAAATGTTGAGGTGGCTCGCACCAAAGTGAAATGCACCCGGATTCATTGTTCAATTTGCGTATTGACGCCAGAATCGATTATGATGAGATTTATAATCAGTATGGAAATTTAGGATACGGCATGTCAACTCGGCGTTTTACTGACGATCTGCCTGAAAAGAATAACTCCAATCCCGACCCTGTGGCGGCAGTGACAGGATCAGCGGCAGTCAGAATAGCTCGGCCACAGCAGCGTCCGGTTGCTGTACCCACACAAGCCTCTCGTCCTGAAGTGTCTCCACCCACCGAAGAAGCTCGCACCCCGCGCGGCGAGTCGAAATCTCGTCTGGGCGCGATGCTGCCGCGCACGCTGGCGCAGGTTATCAATGAAGCCGATGAAAAGGTTATGGCTGGCGATCTGGTCGATTTTGTGCCGCTGCCGACTGGTTTTGATCCGCTCGATGGCATCATTGGCGGCGGCCTTCGTAAAACCGAGCTGTCACTGCTCGGCGGCGCTCAGGGCGTGGGCAAAACCATCTGTGCCTTGCAAATTGCGCGGAACATCGCGCTCCGTCCCGATCAGTATGTGTTTTATCTGTCTTACGAACACAGCGAACATCATCTGATGCACCGCCTGTTGTGCCTTGAGAGCATCAACCCGCCCGAAATCGATCTGACGAACGGCCTCAAGCTGCGCGATATGTTCAATATCGTGGTGGCATCACGGGCCAAGAAGTTCATGGGCAAGCAGGGCGGCCCCGGCTCGATGCAGGCCATCCTCAAAGATCACCCGATTACAGCGCCGGCGCTGGCCCGTTTGCAGCGCTACTCAGATCGTATGATCATGCTCAAGGCCAGCCCCGCCGTGACCAATCTGCGAGCGATCAAAGAGATGACCACGCGCCTCGCCGATGCCACAGGCGGCAATGTCACGGTCTTCATCGACTATCTGCAAAAGGTGGCAGTACATCCCGAACGCCCGCGCGATGAAAACGATAAGGTCACGATCATCGTGGAAGGCTTGAAAGATATTGCCATGACGATTGATGTGCCCATCTTCTCTATCGTGGCCGCTGATCGTGAAGGTCTCAAGAGCAAGCGCATCCATCTGTATCATATGCGCGGCAGCAGCGCCCTCGATTATGAGAGCGACATTGCCATCATCATGAATAACAAATATCAAATTCTGGCAAAAGATCATATCGCCTTCAACGCCTACAATGCCAAGAACTATCGCAACTGGGTGGTCTTCACGGTTGAGAAAAATCGGGCAGGGCGGGCCATGAGCGATGTGGAATTTGAGCTTCAGGCGCAGCATTTCGCCTTCAACCCGCGTGGGCAGAAGGTACAGCAGCAGTTGATTGACGACAAAATCATCGAGAGCTAATGCCTGCTTGATGTTGTGCTGACATACTCGGAGGATCGCTCACACAATCATCGAGTCATGAGACATGGCACTCTTGCTGCAAACGGATCTCGTCACCATACGCCACCTGGAGCCGCATGACCTTGCGGCTCTCGTGGCGCTGTGCGCTGACGAAGAGGCAATGACCTACGCGGGCGGCTTTCCCCTCACGCTCGAACAAACCCAGATGATGCTGAATGACATTTTGCACGCCTACCAGACGCCGGGCTTCGGTCTGTTTGGTATTGAACGGCGCGATACAGGCGAGTTGATCGGTTTTGCTGGAGCGTCTATGCGGCCTGATGAAACGGGGGCGGCGGATCTGATGCACGCGATGGGAACGGCTTATCGCGGCCAGGGATTGATGGCGCAGGCGCTCAAGCTGCTGCTGGATTACATCTTCATGACTTATCCGATGGTGCGCTCGATTCGCCACACCATCGCCAACCCGCTCGATGCCCCGGCGATGAATCTCATGAGCGAAATTGGCATGACGCTGGAAAAGCGCGAGGAACAGGCGGGCGATGCCCACACCCTGCACTATTTTGTCAAAGAGCGGCAGAGCTAGGGGTTGTTGTTGGACGTGACATACTCCCATGCCTAAAGGCAGGGGCTTCTGCCGTGAACGCAGGATGCCATGCTTGACGCAAGGTCTTTCTCCGACTGAGACAGTATGAGCCAATGCCCTGGCTCAAAATCATTGTATCTCGCACCTGTTCGTTGACTGTTTTACACGCTGGACTTTCCCG
>DAOTUR010000041.1:0-27230 GCA_034436915.1 Anaerolineae bacterium | reverse complement strand
ATGATTTTGAGCCAGGGCATTGGCTCATACTGTCTCAGTCGGAGAAAGACCTTGCGTCAAGCATGGCATCCGGCGTTCACGGCAGAAGCCCCTGCCTTTAGGCATGGGAGTATGTCACTTCTTCGTCGGCAGCGGATGGGCTGCAAAAAACGCCCACACCGTCGCGGTGGCGTTAATATCTGTCGAGGTCTTGCCGAATGCCGGGATAGGAAAGCCGCCCGGCCAGGTGTGTCCGCCACCGTCAATCGTGTAGAAGATCACATCAGCCCCCTCATCGCAGTGCGTGTAATGCACGCCGCTCACATCGCCTGTGGCGGGAATCTCAAGCGATCTGGCATCACAGCCGTTGTGTGTCGCCCAATCTGCCGCCCAGCCCGGCACAGACGGAAAGTTGTAATCGAAACTCTTGGACGGGCCGCCCGCATAGCTCACCACCGTATCGGCTGTGCCATGAAAGGCGATCACAGGCACAGGTCGATCAGGGTTGCAGCGCCGTTCTGTCCCGATATACGCGCCCGCCACGCCGCCGATGGCCGCAATGCGATCTGACAGCACACACGCCAGCAGATTAGAGATGCCGCCGCCGTTGGACAGGCCGTTGGCATAAACGCGGGTCGGATCGATGCAAAACTGCTTCGAGAGCGTGTCGATCAGATCATTGACGAAGATCACGTCCTCATTGGGGCGGCGGCGCGTGGGAATTTGCGTGTTCCACTGCGAGGGAGTGCCCAGGCCGGCAGGATAAGCCACGATGACGCCCTGCTGCTCGGCCAGCAAATTCCAGCCGCTGACCACCGTCTGTTGAAACGGATTTGACGTGCGCCCATGAAAGCTCAT
The DNA here is from genome assembly GCA_034436915.1 of Anaerolineae bacterium. Classification (GTDB taxonomy): domain Bacteria; phylum Chloroflexota; class Anaerolineae; order Aggregatilineales; family Phototrophicaceae; genus JALHOR01. The sequence continues at coordinate 26,393 of DAOTUR010000041.1, read as the reverse complement.
GACGAGCGCTGTCGGCGTCGTCGGGTCATAGGAGACAGGCACATACAGGATGTAATCGCGCTTGACCCCACTCGATTCGAGCGTGAGGTTGTGAGCGCCGATGACGTCTGGTGCAGGCGCGGTGGGGCAGGCGGGTATGGAGGTGCTGTCCTGGGCCAACAGCGACAGCGTGGGTAGACAGATCATCAAAAACAGGGCAAACAGCATCAATTTTCGCAGCATAGGAGACTCCTGACAGTTCAACAATCGAGCTTATTTATCAGGACTTTCGCTTGGATAAATCAGAACGGGTCATGATAGATCAAAATCTAAGAATTTGAACCGTTAACAACCGTCTTGAGTAACCCAAGCGAAAGTCCTGTTTATAAACCCCACCCCAACCCCTCCCTGCTTCGCAAGGAGGGACTTTTGCCTCTTCTCTCCTCCGCCACAGTGTGGGGAGGAACCGGGGGAGGAGTTATGCATCAAGCGGCTTTTTGACCGTCGCCGCATACAAATAGTTATGAAACACCGGGCGATATTGATAATCCACGCCTTTTTCTTGCATCCATTCCCAGGGTTTGCGCGTGCTGTCCGCGATGATCATCACATCCATCAGATCGGTGATGAAGCGAATCGGCTGCGTATACCAGCGGTCACTCTCACGCAGATCCGCCACCGCGAAGATGCCGCCGGGCTTGAGGGCTTCCCAGGCGCGTTCCATCGCCTGCTGCCAGTTGGGGATGACGGCCAGCCCCAGCGTACACAGCACGACATCGAACTGCTGATCAAATTTCATCTTGGCGGCGTCGGCCTGCACCAGTTCGATGTTATTCCAGCCGCGCCCCAGCACAAATTGGGTTTTGGCGCTGTCGAGCATCTCCTGGCTGTAATCGGTGGCGACAAGATGGCCCGTCGGCCCCATTTTCTCCATGATGTAGGGGAAATTCGCGCCCGCGCCGCACGCATAATCCAGCACGCGCATGTTGGGTGTCCAGGGGATCATGTCGATGAGTTCTTCACGCATGGTGACACGCGGGAATTGGCCCAGATACAGATAATCGGTGAGGTTGTAGAAGCCGGCCCGCTGGCGATAGTATTCATCCAGGCGTTCCTGGGTGAGTCCGGTGGTGCGGCGCTGACGCAGCCATGCGCCGAGGGCAAGCCCCGTGACTACGCCCGCGAGAAAGCGGCGATTGAAGACGAACATAATTGATCCTTATGGATAGAAGGCATTCACAGGGCGCGATTATAGAAGAAAACCCCGCAACCTGATACGGATGAAAGCGTATTCGGTTGCGATGGGGGAGGCACTTTATCCATAACATGCAGCCTGGAAATAAGGGTTAAAGCAAAATGGGAGAGGTTGAAAGCGACCAGCAGGAGGGGTGATGATGACAGTATTCCTCAGTCGGAGATATCAAAATGTGTCTGTGGTATCTCAGAAGCCGCGCCTGTTGATTGATAGATGTCTCTTCTTATTTTCAAACACGTTGATAACATTTCTTTCATCCAAAAACCATATACAAAATGTGATTTTGATTGTAATATGTTAGCGCTGAAAGGAGGACGCCATAGAACAGCCTCGAAGCGCAATCGACACAAAGTACCTTGACATTTCATTTGACTCGGTCGGGATTCGTAACTCGCAGAAGCGGCTTGAGAGTCTCATTGCCGAGACTGCTGTCCAACCGCTTGACGAATTTGAAACCGAACTCCGAGACAATTTTGACCTCGTTGAAGCCATTATCCGTCACCGCATCGCGCGTGTGATTGCCCACTGGTCTAAACATAAACATGACCCTGTCGCCCCACGCTTGAACGACAAGATGGGTGACATCACCAACGCCAGCAAAAACGATGTGACTCTCGCACAGTTCTATATCAGTGAAGTCAAGTCGGCGCTCCAGTCGCTGGCGCTCTCCCTAGACCTGAAGGGACCCGCCGATTATGAGCCACGTCTTGATAATCTGGCGGAGGTGTTGAGTGAACTTGGTAGCCAGCCTGAACTGATAACCGAAGAAACAGACGATGACGCCCCTCTTGACGATGAGTTTTCGTTTGATGCCATCATCACGTATGCAGTGGATCAACCCCCTGTTGATCTTGGTCAGATGACGCTAGAGGGCCAATTCACGGAGCTGGAAAAATTGGCGACCTATGAAGCAGTTGAAGAAAAGATGCAAGGACGGGTAGAGCAAGAACGTGCCATCGTGACCTCGAACCAGAATCAAATCATTGAGGTCACGGAAAACGCTATTCAGAACACTGTGTTGACGATCACGGCCGATGAAGCATGGCAGTTAATCTATGGTCTGATCGGTTATCGCACTGACTATATTCAAGAGACAATGCTGCCCCGCTGGCAGCAGAATCCAGCGGCCTTTGATAAAGATCGCCGCTTTCTCTATGGCTTGTTCCTCGACACCCTGCGGAATGCAGCGGGTGTCCAGAACATTTCTGGACACCACACATTCAGGGGGCGACGGATGACACTTGACATGTTGTGGACACACTATTACTCGGATCTGGCACAAAACGTCGCGCCACAGTTAGCGGCGGCCAAACTGCATAATGACGCGACTGACCCCTGGCACAAAAAACTTCGCCAGTTGGTTCAAGGGGAGTTGGGCAAAATCTCTGTCGTCTGGCTCATTGCGCTGGCAATTGCGATGGTGTTAGATGCCTTGACAACGTATATCTCGCTCGATCAGACACCAATGGAAGGCGCAATGGTGCTGATGTTCACAGTCCTCATCACCGCTCTCTTCCAGATTGCGGATCAGCTGGTCATCAGCTATCGCAAGCGCGAATTTGATGCGGAAGCGATGGTTGCCAAGTATCATGCACAGTATGAGGGGCTGACCCAGGAGGTGAGCAAACTGGCAATTACCAGTGAGTCCTACATCCAGATGAGTATGAACAAGTCCAAATCTCACGCCGACTGGGAGGCTGCGGCAGACAATCGCAAGATGGCCCAGCGTGGGCGCTTCTGGACGGCCCGTATCGCTGATATCAATGTGGCTGTCACAGCCTACGGGTTAAGCTACCTGTTTCTCAATGCACGCGAACCCATGCTCGCCGTGATCGAGCAGTTTGAAGCCATTTTTGTCTACAACGACATGAGGCGTGTCGATCCCTGGGTTTTCCTGATGGTGGCGCTGTCGATCACCGTATCATTTGTCGTTAACACGGCCCAACGGACGGAAATTCTCAGTTGGTCAATGCGACGCTTAAAACAAGACGGGTGAGCCTCATACACCGTCGATCAAAAGCCGGCTGCCGCTTGGGGGTGACGGCCAGGCTGATGATCTCTTAAGACCCGTTCCCCGTTGATCGTAGAATCGGCATTGACCCATAGGACGCGCCTATGCTATACTCTGGATAAGACGCTTCGGCTATGGAGAAGTGGTCGAGCGGTTTATGGCAACGGTCTTGAAAACCGTCGTGCGTGCAAGCGCACCGTGAGTTCGAATCTCACCTTCTCCGCTGCAAGACCCGTCTGTATGGGGAGATGCCAGAGTGGTCGATTGGGGCTGCCTGCTAAGCAGTTATACCCGTAAGGGTATCGCAGGTTCGAATCCTGTTCTTCCCGCACAACAAGACCCAATCCGAACGGTTGGGGCTACAAGAACCAGTAGGGGCAACCTTGCTGGTTTTTGTTTTCCCAGTGTTTTCCGGCCCACGCACTGAAGACCAAGTCCGCCAGGAAAAGCTCTGTCGTGGGCTGATACTCTCAACAGGCGAAACCACGATCGAAAGTGCCTGTGAAGTCTGTGAAGAAGCCTCTCTTCCTATACCTATAAGAGTTGCTTCGGTTGAGGAAAAAGCCTACCCCTGAAAGCGGGTTGGGGTGAGGGTCAAGAATGCCGTTTAATCCCCAGCCACAGCCGAGGCCGCACTCGACCAGGACACAGGCTTGCGTTTGTGCGGATCGTTCAGCAGCACCATTGTCACCCACACGCAGATAAGCGCGATGACAATCGCCACAAAAAACATCGTCTTGAAGCCGAACACATCCACAATCGCGCCGCCAATAATCGGGGCCAGCAGCGTGGCGGGCGCAATCGCTGTGTTTGCCAGCCCGATATAATAAGGCCGTTCAACCTCTGTCCCAAACTCAACCAGCATCGCCAGACTCGTCGTCCACTGAGCGTTGACCATGCCAGCCAGAGCGAAAATCACATAGAACCATGCCGGACTCTGGGCGCTGAACGCGGCGAAGGCGCTCACAGCCAGCAGCACATTGGTGAGGGCAAAGGTGCGCCGATGACCGTAAATATCCCCCAGGCGGCCCACCAGCGGATTGGCAATCGCCTGCGTCAGCCCTTGAATACCCGCCAGTACGCCCGCTGTCCCCAGGCTCAGGCCAAAGTCACGCACCGCATAAATGGTATAGAACGCCGCCACCATCTGCGCCAACTGGCTGAGGCTGCGGGCGACGATGAACCAGCGAAAATTGGCATCACGCATGAAAATATCGCGCAGATGCGCCCAGAATGCGCGGCCTTTGGGCTGCTCGGCAGCTTCGATCACATGGGCATCCTCATGGCTTATGGCGAGGAAGCCGAGTGAGACCATCATAGCGATGCCCGTCAGGAAGAAGCAGACGGCAAAGTTGAGCGGGTAAGGCAGCGTCGCCAGCAAAAAGCCCGCCAGGAGCGCCCCGGCGCTGCCCATGAGCGCCGCCGCCGAGGATTGAATGCCGTAAAATGTGCCGCGAATGCGCGTGGGAATAATTTTGCCGATCATGGTCTGCCACGCATTGGCCGTAATGCCGCCGCCAAACGCATGGCACAGCACAAAGATAAAGGCCAGCGGCAGCGCAGCCGCTTTGCCCAGGACGCCGCCTGCCAGCGCAATGCACAGGAAGCCGAGCGCAATGAACGGCCAGCGCTCATGAATTGTCGTCCAGAGCACCATCGGCAGGTAGCGCTTGCGGCGGGCCACCATGCTCGACATGAAGATTTGCGGGAGCTGCCAGCCCACCATATGCAACGACGCCACCAGACCAATCAGGATGGTGCTGTCCGTCAGGCTGGCGATGAAGAGCGGGATCATCGTGACAAACGATGAGACGCCCATGCCAAACCCAAAGAAGGCCGCATCAGTCACATTGGCGAAAATATTGTAGCGGACATACTTTTCTGGTGTCTGCATAAACGGATGAATCCTATTCCTGGCGCAGAGTCAATCAATCATACAGGCATGAGGCCCGCGATTGATGAGGTGTTTTAGTGATGATCGCACATGCTTTTTAACGCAGAGGGGCAGCGCGTTTAACGCTCCTCGTTAAGCGTATAACATCTCTGTATTTTACACCCTTAAGTCCATTAAAGACCATTCAAAGCGCCAATGATAGGCATAGAGAGGGCTTATGGCAAGTAAAGTGATAAAGCCGCCCATCTCTGGATATAGACAATACTAATGTCCTATAGCAAATTGGCGAAAAAGACGAGAGAGTTAAAATAATGTTTGGAGAAATATCCCGAAATTTATGATCCCTCAATAATTCTAAACGAGACAGACCGCCGATTTGTAATGCTGTCGGACATGTCTCTAACATACGGGTCAAATTGAACAAGAAAAGTTTCAAAACTGTTATAAAAATCGATTGTCTTATCACGTTTTTTTGGGAGGATTAGATTAGAATAAAAAGACCGGGCGATCATCGAGCGAACTTCAAAAATTATGACACACACATCAGACTCCTATCGCAAGCTCTATGAGTTCTCACAGGCGCTCCATGCCCATCATCATGATTTGAATGCCACCTTCCAGACAATTTTGCAGCACACCGCCCAGAGCGTGAATGCCAGTCAGGGCTGCCTCGTCACATTCAATGATCAAACCCAGATTGAGCATGTCTACGTGTGGGGGACGCCCAGCACCGAAGGGCTGACGCCGGAGGTGTGGGAGATGCTGATGAAGCGCGGCGTCGTCGGGCATGTCTATCATGGGGATCGCGTGGTCGTCATCCGCAATTTACGCACCGATCCGCGCTGGATGAGCGTGCCGGATCTGGCCGCGCTGCCGCAGCAGGGATCGGCCATCAGCCTGCCGCTGAACAAAGGCCGCTTCGTGTTTGGCGTGCTGCTGCTGCTGCATCCGGAGATCGATTATTTTAGTCGTGGCCGTATGGATCTGCTGAGTGAATTTGCTCAGACAGCATCGCTGGCCGCCAGCAACGCGCTGGATTTGCAGGCCGCCCGCCACAACGATACGCGCTATATCTCGCTGTTTGAAGAGGCCATCGTTCCGATTCTGCTGACGGATCTGCATGGCTTCATCATGGATGTCAATCATGAGGCGTGCCGCTTCCTGGGCTTCCAGAAGGGCGATTTGCTGCGCGTCCCCGTCGAAGATGTGCATATCAAGGCGGTGGAGCAGCAGCGTATCGCCGAACTCATGGGCAATGATGCCAGCCACTTCCCCACGACTATGTACGATGTCGATGGTCATGCGGTGCCGGTGCGCGTGCGTGTGCGCCTCGTCAAGCGCGATGGCCGCTCGTTGATTGAGTGGGTCATCCAGGATATGAGCACGCAGGTTGAACTGGATCAACTCCGCAACGATCTCTCCGCCATGATCTACCATGATCTGCGCGGCCCGCTCACCGCAATCCTGGGGAGCATCTATAAATTGGGTCAGGTGCTGCAAAATCACGAGAATCCGGCGGTGCTCAAGCTGCTGCACATCGGCCTCCGCAGCACACGCCAGCTACAACAGATGGTCGAGAGCCTGCTGGATATTCAGCGCATGGAAGAAGGCAAATCCATCCTCAATCGTCAGACGGTTGAGGCGCAGGTGCTTGTGGGCGATGCGGTGCAGTTGGTGCAACCGCTGGCGCAGGATGCCGAGCAGGTGCTCACCTTCGATGTGAATCGGGATTTCCCGCTGCTGCATATCGACAGCGACATGATGATCCGCGTGCTGATTAACCTGATGGAGAATGCGGTCAAATATACGCCCACAGGCGGCTCTATCCATCTCAAAGCCACCTATGACGAGACCCATGCCACCTTCACCATCAGCGACAGTGGGCCGGGCATCCCGCCGGATAAGAAGGCCAGCATCTTTGAGAAGTTCAGCCGTGTGAATTATCAGGATGCGCCGAAGGGGGTGGGCCTGGGATTGGCCTTCTGCCGCCTTGCTGTTGAAGCGCATGGAGGCAATATCTGGGTGGAGAGTGAATTGGGCAAGGGGTCGGATTTCATCGTGCGCCTGCCCATCACGAGCATTCCGGCGCTGCCGCCGCAGGCCGACAAGCGCAAAACAACGACTCGTCTGGCGACGACGGCTTAAAAGACATACGGGCGATCTCAGCAACTGCATTTTGTAAATTTAATATGGATTTCCGTAGGGGCGCGATATATCGCGCCCCATATGCACCAACTTAAGCAAATCTCCCTTTGCGCCCCTGGGTTTTTGTCCTGTCGTCAGGGGTTGAAAACCCCCGCCTCCCTTTTTGCGGGACTGAAAGTCCCGCTCCGAGCCACCTCTGCCCTCTGTTTCTGCGGGGTTTTCAACCCCGCACACGAGAGACAGGGGTTTTCAACCCCTGGCGCAAGTGATTTGGCGGCGCGATGAGGTGGGCGAAGACGCACACTTTGAGCCACAATGAACACAAAATCCTTAAGTTGGTGCATATAGGGCGCGATATATCGCGCCCCTACAGGAACATTTTCGCGGATCGCCGAATAATGACAGAAATTAAGCCTTATATCCTCTACAACTGAAATGTCCCGCTGTAGCGCGTGATGCGGCGCGTGTAATTCTCCGTGAAATTCTTCAAACGGTCTTCCAGTTCGATGAAGTGTGTCCCCTCCACCACCGGACGAATGTCTTGAATCTCGGTGATAAATTCGATCTGCCGCTCAGGGTACTCCCCATACACGATTTCCCACGCACGATACATGAAGATTCCCATCGTTTGGAGCGTGGGGATAAATTCGCCCATAATGTACCGATAGTAGGCTTCCTGCACATTTGGCTGAATGTCATACTTCATGACAATGGTATATTCAGGGCGAAGTTGGATTGAGCGCATACTCGACGTTTCGTTCTTTGGGTTTGTGTCGTTACAATGTAGCATGATTCGTGGGTTTTGGCATATTGATGTCTGCACCCGCCCTACGCGATAGAGAGAGATATTGAGATGCGAGACTTACAACGACGCATCGATGAACTGCGCCGCCGCCTGCAAAATTTGACGGATGCAGCGGAACTGCCTGTTCTGGAGCGCACCGCCCGTGAGCTGTTGAGCGATGCCCGCAACACCCCCTACGAACAGGATGCCCGCACGCTGTTCAGCGATGTGGCGAAACGGGCCGCGCCCGCCCCCGCCACCAATCCCACCGTGCGCGGGCTGCTGCGCCGCGCCAAGATTCGTCTGGAGATGGCCGGCGATGTCGATGACATTGATGAGGCCATCGATATCCTGACCGAAGCCCTCGCCATTGATACCCATGATGAGGATGTGATTGGGCTGCTGCGACAGGCGGCTGGCATGAGTTCCCAGGCCATACACCGCGTGCGCGATCTGTTCAATCGCTACAATGTCACCGCAGAGCTGACGCCGCCGCCTGATGTACGGGCCACCAGCACGAGCACCGTCCCCGCCGTTGATATCGACAGTGGCAACCCGATGGATGCGCCGCCGCGCTATGTTGGCCCTGGCTCCGCGCCCATGACGCCGCCCAGTGCGATTGTGCCTGTGCCGTCGCAAGCCCCGGCCAACGATCTCAATACGCTGTTTTCGCGCCTGTCCGAGAGCTATTATGCCGGGGATTATCAACTGACGGTGGACACGGCCAATCGCATCCTGGCGATTGAGCCGAGCAATCTCACGGCCAAAGAGTACCGCCAGAAGGCCGAAGACAATCTCATTCGCGGCATTGTGCCCGATCATCGCATTCCGTTTGAGGCGCGGGTGGCTTATAACCGCGCCAATTCGCTGGTACGAGCGGGCAATTACGATGAGGCGGCCCGTCTGTATCGGGAGGCGCGGGAACTGGCTGAACGTGCGGGCATCCTGACGTGGAAGGATGTCGAGCAGGCCCTGCTGGATATTCAAGACCTGGCGCTGGCCCGTGAGTTCATCATTGAGGGTGATCGCCTGATGGCGAACGACAGTTGGGCCGAGGCGCAGCGTAAATATGAGGGCGCACTCCGCATCGTGGCGGGCGATCCGCAGGCCGCCGAGCGCGTGGAGATGGTGCAAAAAGTCCAGGCCGATACCAATCAGATCAGCGTGCAGTTGAATATGATCGGCGGCTCGCTGGAAGATCAGGTGGCGCAGATTCAGACGCTTCGCAATCTGCTGGCCCAAGCCCGCCAACTGCTGCCCACCAGCACGCGCCTTGCCCAACTCCAGCGCGATACCGATGCCCGCGTCAATGCCGTCCGCAACCGTCTCAATGAGCAGGCAGCGGCGGCATTGGATCGCGCTCGTTCATCGACAGCGCTGGAAGATCGCCTCAAGCTGACGGAGCAGGCGCTTAAATTGATGGAGTATGCCGTTGAGCTTGACCCAGCAGACAGCACGACAGCCAGCAACATCATGGAGGCCCGCGCCGCCTCGCAGGAATTGGCCCGCGCCCGCCAGATGATCGAACGGGCGTCCACGATGGCCGGACAGAATCTCGATCAGGAGGTGATGCAGGCCCGCATGCTGTTGGCCGGACTGCCGCAGGCATCGCAGGATGAGCGCTATCGCATGGTCGTCAATGAGGTGCTGTCGCGCTATATCGAGCGCGTGGAGCAGGCGCTGGAAATGGGCGATATGGCCGAGGCGCAAAATTGGCTGGCAGGCGCACGCGACGATCCATTCCGCATCCTGGGCCGCCGCAGCGAGATTTACCGCCTCGACAATGTGATTCGCTTTCGGCGCAATCAGCGGCGGGCGCTGGCAGCCGTGATCGGTGGCTTTATCATCCTGGCGCTGTTCCTGTGTACGCTTTTCACGCGCAGCACATGGCAGCCCGCCCTCTTCCCAACGGTCACGCCCTCGATCACGCCGCTGCCGACGCAGACGCCGACGCTGACCCCAACCGCCTCGCTGACGCCGAGCGAGACGCCGCTGCCCTCCGAGACCTATACGGCCTCGCCCAGTCCCACACCCTCGCTCACGCCCACATCGTCTCTGACGCCAACCATCACGCAGACGCCGACCTGGACATGGACGCCTTCGCCCACCTGGACGCCCTCATGGACGCCGACGGCCAGCCTGACGCCGACGGCCTCGCATACGCCCACCGAGACACCGACTTCAACCGAGACGTCCACGCCCTCCAGTACGCCGACGCTGACCATGACACCGACGATCTCGCCCACGCCGCCCGAACTGTGCCGCCTCGCGGTGAACGGCGCAAACGGCGTGTTTATGCGCGACGATGCCACGACCAATTCGCCTGTGGTGGCCGTTTTAGCAGTGGGGCAGGAGATGGATGCGCTCGAACGCAAGACGCAGGTCAATCGGCTGGATGGGGCGCTGTGGTATCGCGTGCGCGTCAATCTGCCCGATGGCACGCTGTACGGCTGGGTGCGGACGGATGTGGTGCGCGAGGTCACACCCTGCCCGCCGCTGCCATAGGCGAATAACGGGGGTTTGGCGATACTGATTTTTATGGACACGCCAAACCCCTTCCTTCAATTCGTATCTATAGGGGGTTCAACGTGGGCAGGATATATCGTGCCCTGATGCCTACCAACTTAAGCAAATTTCCCTTCGCCCGCCGCATTTTTGCCCTGTCATCGGAGGCTGAAAGCCTCCGATGAATGAGGCGCACCCCAACCACAATGAGGACAAAATCCTTAAGTTGGTACGTATGGGTTACAAAAAACCCTATCTTTGAAGGCCCCTCACGCCTGCTGCGACAGAATCTCGTCGGCCAAGCCGAAGGAGAGCGTCATACCTGCCCCGCTGAGAGCATTGACAATCGTCACGCCGGGCGCAGGATGCAGGATAAGCTCGGTCTTGCCTGTGATCAGCGGATAAATGCCATGCCAGCGCTCGGCAATTTGAAAGCTTGGAACCTGGGCGAATTGGTACAGGTAGCGCAAAATCGCCTGATTGATCTCTTCGCGGTCAAACGGATCAAACGTCATGCCGTACTCGTGATGATCGCCAATCGTCAATTCGCCCAGGGCGGTTTGCGACAGCAGCACATGGATATCATGCGCGACGCAAAACGGCAGCTCACGGTTGATGCGTTCGCGCAGCGCCGGCAGCGAGGCACAGGCCGCGAAGGAGTCGTAGCGCAGCAGCGTAAGGCCGCCGCACAAATTCGCCCCCAACCTCCAGCCATCCGGCTGCGGAATTGTCCGCATCATTTGCAGCTTGCAGCGCTGGATACCGCTGGCCGCGTATGCCTGCGGATACAGCGTCTCAAAATCGGCCCCGCTGCACACAAACACGCGCTCGGCCTGCCATTGGCCCGCCGTCGTCTGGATGACAGGCAGGCTGATATCGGTGACGAGCGTGCTAAATTCCAGTTCGACGCCAAACGTGCGTTCGAGCCATCGGGGGATCGCCCGGATCGCCTGACGCGGATCAACATTGAGTTCGGTGCTGCTCCACAGCGCTCCCTTCAAGCCTGTCGCATAGACAGCATGGCTTTTTTCGGCCACCTGCGCGGGCGTCAGAGGCTGACAGGAGTCGCGGGCTTCCGGGAAGAGCGCCAAAAATTCTTCTATGACGGCCATCTCATCATCATGATAGGCCAGATGCAGCGATCCACTCTCGATGCAGTACAGGTTGGCCTGCTGGCTGATCTGCAACCAGATATCACGGCTTTTGAGCGCACGCTGAAACAGTGGGCCGTACTTGCCCACAGGCCACACCTGCCCAAAATTGCGGATTGACGCCCCCACTGAGGGATCAGTACGCTCGAACAACACAACCTTATAGCCGCGTTTGGCAGCCGCGTAAGCATGGGCTAGGCCGACAATGCCCGCGCCCACCACCGCCACATCGACCTGATGGCCTATCATAAGGCGGCCTCGCGGGATGGCACTTCGCGGCGGCGCAGGCGTCCCTCAATATCATCGAGGATGGTGGGCAGATCGGCAACGCTGTTGACGACATAATGCGCCCCGGCCTGCCGCATGTGCGCCTCAATCGGGGCGAGGCGCTTGATCAGGGCATCTTTGTCCAGGCTCTCGGCGTCCTGCTGGCTGAGACCGAGTTCGTTGCCTGTTTGAATCACCGCGACAGTCCAGGCTCCGGCATTCAGGCCCTCTTCAATATCCGGCACAGTATCGCCCACCTTGACCACGCTCGACATGGGATACACGCCCAACTGCATCGCGTTGTGGTACATCATCCAGGGGGCTGGGCGACCTGCTGGTGCGTCATCGGGGCAGAGGATGGCATCAGGCAGATAGCCCTGTCGGGCGGCCAGCGGCAGCACGATATCCATCACGGCGCGGCTGTAGCCCGTTGACGAGCCAATTTTTAGGCCGCGTGCGCGACAGTGGGCAATGGTCTTGAGCGCTCCGGGGATGAGCGCGGCGTGCTGCGATACGCTCTCCATCTGGATATCGACGGAATCCTGATACATGGCTTCCAGATCGGCTTCACTGCATAGGCGGCCCTGGGCGCTCAGCCATGCGGCGGCAATCTCTGTCTGCGCGGCAATCGCACGGATATGATCTTTCTTTTGCAGGCCCATCGGCAGACGGGCCTGCGGAATCGTCACCGTCACATGGCGGCGGGCGAAGACTTCAATGAAGACGGCGACGGGCGCAAAGCAGCCATAATCAATCGTTGTGCCCGCCCAATCAAAAATCACAGCTTTGAGCGTCGGGGTATTTTTGTGCGGTGTCATCAGCCATATTTCTCCACAAAGAGATCAATATTGTAGAGGTCATTGAAGCGGGCCTCCAGGGTAGCACGATCCCAATCCCACCAGGCGATGGCGAGGAGCTTTTCAATCGTGGCGTCGGGAAAGCGCTTGCGAAGGGGTTTGGCCGGGACGCCTACGACGATAGTGTACGGATCAACGTCTTTGGTGACAACCGCGCCAGAACCGACGACGGCCCCTATGCCAATCGTGACGCCCGGCATGACGATCACATTGTGACCGAGCCACGTATCATGCCCGATGATGCATTTGTGCGAACGCCGCCATGCGAAGAAATCGGCATCATCTTCACCCAGGCCGTACATCTTGCGCCGATAGGTGATGTGATGCATGGTGACGCGCTCCATCGGATGATTGCCCGGATTGATGCGAACATGCGAGGCGATGTTGCTGAATTTGCCAATGTCGGTGTAGATAATCTGATTATCGCCCACAACATAGCTGTAATCATCCAGCGTCGTCTCAACCAGGGAGCAGTTGGGGCCAATTTCTGTCCAGGCCCCGATGTCGCAATCTTTGATGAAGACGCCCGCGTGAAAGACGGGCTGCTCACCCAGGGTCTTGCTGGCCGTTGTCGCCGTGTGATTCTCGCCGATATACAGATCGATGTGTTGAAGCGTCATGCCTGCACCTGCGTCGTGAACTGCGACAGATACGCCATATGTGCATCCTGATAAATGGGATGGCCTTTGCGAAGCGTGGCCCGTACACGCGGATGATCCTCTGCTTCTTCCACGAGGACGAGATCAGCATTGAGTCCTACAGCAATCCGCCCGCGATCATGCAGCTCGACAGCAGCGGCGGGATTCTCGCTAATCAATTTGATGCTCTCATGCAGCGGCAGCACGCCATCCCGTGCGATCTTGAAGGCCGCTTGCAGCATGGCCGCCGGATAATAATCCGTCGCCAGAATATCGACCACGCCTGCTTTGATGGCGTCCAACGCGCTCAGGTTGCCCGTATTCGACTCGCCGCGATAGGCATTGGGTGCGCCCATAATCGTGTGCATCCCATGTTGGCGGGCGATTTTTGCCGCCTCAATATTCACCGGAAATTCGCTAATGCTGACGCCGAGCGCCTGCATCCGCACGACTTTTTCAACGGTGTCATCGTCATGCGAGGCGATGGCAATGCCATGCTCCCGCGCCAGCCGACACACCTCGGCGGCGATGTCCCAATCACGCGGCATCTCCGCCACTTCCTGCATCCGCTGCACCATCTGCTCTCTGGATTTATTTTCCAGCAGCTCACGCGGAATATTGAGCCATTTCACCATAAAATCGATATAGCGATCCAGGTTGGCATACTGGCCCTGCCCCGGCGTGTGATCCATGAGGCTGACCAGATCGATCAGATTTTCCGACAGCAGTTGCTCCAGCAGCGGCGCGGTTTCGGCATTGGCAATCTCAAAGCGGGCATGGACGCGAAAATCGACCAGCAGTTGGTCACGTTTGTCATTGATCACACGGATAATTTCCGTCGCTTTTGCCTGGCTCCGCACATCATTCTGATGCCACGCAAACCCCACCGCCGCAAATGCTGTCGTGATGCCTGTGCTTGCCAGCCGCTTGTCGAGTTCGTACAGCGACATGTCCACCGGAAACAGCGCATTTGGCCGAGGCTCAATATCGCGTTCTAACATGTCACCATGCAGATCAATCACGCCAGGGATGAGCGTCAGGCCGCCCGTACTGAGGCCGCGTACCGGAGCGTCTCCCTCCACAATGGTCGCAATACAACCATCTTCGATATTGATCGCGCCGTGTCCGATCACACGATCCGGCAGCACAATTTTGAGATCAGTCAGCCACATGTTCAAATTCCTCATGAGTTGGGGTCAGGCGAATATCAGAATCAATCAACGAGCGCATATCTTCGGGGTGATGGAAGACGCCAATCATCGCCACGCCCTGCGCCTTTAGCTCTGCCAGACGAGTCTTTAAGGACTCGCGGGTGCTGGCATCGAGCGAGGCGGTTGGCTCATCCAGCAGCAGCAGGCGGCGCGGCGCGATCAGGGCGCGGGCCAGATTGACCTTTTGCTGCTCACCGCCGGAGAAAGTGGTGGGGTAGGCGGCCCACAACTCCTGCTTCAAGCCAAATGAGTCGAGCGTATGACGGGCGGTCTCTATCGCCTCCGCCCAGGCCATGCCGCCCTCCACCAGCGGCTCCGCGACCAGTTCCAGGGCGCTCACACGCGGACGCGGGCGCAAAAACTGCGTCACAAAGCCCATCTCCTGCCGCCGCAGCAGGGCAATATCCACATCGGCGGCGGTGGCGAGATCAATCACGCCGGAGCGCGAGGTGAACAGCGCTTTGCCGGAGGTGGGGATATAGGTGCGATACAGGCAGCGCAGCAGCGAGGATTTGCCCGCGCCATTGGCCCCGCCGATGAGAAGAAACTGGCCTTCTTCCAGGATGAATGTCAATTCGGCAAACACGGCAATCGTGCGCTGAAGGTGATCGATATAAAACTGCTTGGTGAGCGATTCAACGTGCAGAAGGGGCATAGGGCCTCTCTTATCATTAAATGAAGGTCGGGCATGTGGGTTTGGCGTGCCCAATGATGCCCAATCATGCCCATTTGGGCGACCCATGGGTGGTCGCCCCGTAATCATTCACCTCCCCATGCGATGAAGGCGGTTGTAGGGGCGCGATGTATCGCGCCCTGATTGATTTGTAGGGGATTTGGCTTGGGCAGGATGCATCCTGCCCCTACAAACCCACGATTCTCACGGATAGGTGAATGATTACGAATGATTACCACCAACACGATTTTACGGGTCTCAATGGCTCACGGCGTTTTTGTAGGGGCGCGGTATACCGCGCCCCTACGCCAATCCTCCACCTCAAATTGAATGGGGATCGACACAACCACACTGTTCTGCATACCTACCCCCACGCTGCGCCCCTACAAAAGCTTTTGTTTTTCTCCCCTCGCCGCTTGTGGGAGAGGGGCCGGGGGTGAGGGGTGGCCTACAGCTTGGCATGAACCAACTGCTGCGTATACGCATTCTGCGGGTCTTCCAGGATTTGATCCGTCAGGCCCTGCTCCACAACGCGCCCATGCCGCATGACCATCACGCGATCTGCCAGTGTGCGAATCACGCCCAGATCATGCGACACCAGCACAATCGTCATGTGGCGTTCGCGCTGGAGCTGTTTGAGCGTGTCGAGCACGAGCGCCTGCACCGACACATCCAGCCCTGTCGTCGGCTCGTCCAACAGCAAAAGCGCGGGCTTGAGCGCCAATGCCTTCGCCAATTGCACGCGCTGCTGCATCCCGCCCGACAGCACACGCGGTGGATCATCCATGCGATCCAGCGGAAATTCAGACGTTGCCAGCGACTCACGGGCCGCCTGCCGCAGAGTCGCAAACGAGCGTTCGCCCGCAATGAGCAGACGTTCGGCCACGTTGCCACTGCTGGTAAAGCGCATTCGCAGGCCCAGGTGCGGATTCTGATACACGACGCCGATATTCATAATCTGGATGGTTCGCCGCGCAAAACGATCCAGCGCATACAGGTCTTGATCGGCCATACCCGGCAGATCGAGTGTATACGTGCCGCTGTCGGGCGTGTCTTCCAGGTTCAGCAGGCGCAGCACCGTCGATTTGCCGGAGCCGCTCTCACCGACGATGCCCACCACCTCGCCCGCATAGGCTTCAACGTTGACATCCACCACCGCCTCAATCCGTCCATAGCGTTTGTGCAGCCCAGTGGCCCGCAGCAGCGGCGGCGTGGTGACGAGTTGGGGCGCGTCAAAGTGTGGGGAGGACGGGCGGTTTGAGATATCCAGCATGATAAAAATGCCCCTGATCGTCGTAATAGGTCGCGTCGGTTGTGCCTGTGCTGGCGAGTTTTTCCGCATAGCCGCTGTCGGATAGCTCATACTGCGATGTGCCATCGGCCTGCGGCAGTTCGTTCATAAACTTGTTTTCGATGCCCGTCGTCTGGCACACCCACCCCTGCTGATTTTCGATCTGGAACGGCACATCGCTAAATTCCAGCGGCTGAACGTCGGTGTAGGGCGGCACAGTATACAGCCGCTTTTCGCGTCCGGCGGACAGCAGCGTGAGATGGGCGGCCTGATGCAGCTTGGGCGTATCCCAACGCGGGATCGGGCTGGGGCTGATGACGTAGCGCCTATTCACCAGCGAAGGATAACTCGCCCCCTGGATATACTGACGGTAGCGCACAAGCTGCTCATACAACAGCAGCCACATCTGCCCGTAATCCATGTCGGCGTGCAGTTGGGCCGCCTTCGACATATCGGCGGTGACGCCGCGCAGGGGTTCAGGATCAGGCACTTGCAGCACGAGCGCCTGTCCTTCGCCCATGATCTCTTCGGGGATGCGGTGGCGGCTTTGCAAAATCGTCGCCTTCGTCGTGTCCGTCGTCGTCTGTGCGCCGCTCATCCGCACGATAAAACGGCGCAAATTGGCGGCATTCACCGAATCATCCGCGCCCTGGTCGATGACTTTGACGACGCTCTCCGGCCCGACCAGACTGAGCGACACCTGCAATCCGCCCGTCCCCCAACCGCGTGCAATCGGCAGTTCGCGGCTGGCATACGGCACTTGATAGCCGGGGATGGCAATCGCCTTGAGGATACGGCGGCGCAGTTCGCGCTTGGCATAGGCATCCATGAAGGCATAGCTGTAATCCTGGCGCGGTTGGGCCAGCTCTTGAAGCGTCATGGCTGCACCTGTCGGATGGTTTCGAGGTCGGACGAAGGCGTCGCGGGAGCCTCGCTGCTGTAGAAGGTCGAAATAACTTTACGCACTGAGTCCATGCTGCTGGCGAATGTCACATAGTGCGGCAGCTTGAAATGAATGCAGAAGCCCGACGCCTCCACCGATTCGGTGTGATACATGACAAATTCTTCGCTGTGGGCGGGGTGCGGCTCACGATTGTTCATCTCAAGATCGAGCGTGGAGGCGGCGATGAGCTTGATCTCATTCCAGCCGAGTGTCGCCGCAAAGCCCAATTGATAGCCATTTTTCTCGCCGCTGGTGATGACTTCACCCTGACTGACGCGCACACGGCCCGCGCTGAAGGGGACGCCCGTCAGAGGATGCGTCATCTCGACTTCGGCATGGCCCAATCGCAGCTCATTCACCGTCGGATGGATCAGGCCGTAGCCGCGCATACTGGCATAGCCCAGCGCCAGCACGCCACCCGTATCAGCGCGGGCCAGCGCCTGCAAACGATGAGCACGCGGCGCGGGAAATAACACCGCGTCGGTTGTGACATCGGGAATGGCGACGGGATCAATCTGCTGCATCTCGACAGGCGGCAGAAGATTTTGTGAGCGCAGCCAATCCGCCACTGCCGGATAGGTCGGGGAGGCGGGCGTGTCCGCTTCTACGGCGGCGGTATCGTCTTCGCTGAGGCCATCCAGCACATCCAGGCGCAGCAGACGATGGCTGTAATCGAGCGTAGGGCCGAGGATTTGCCCACCGGGAATATCCTTGAAGGAGGCCGAAATCCGCCGTACCGTCAGCACATTATCGGGTGAGATGGGCGCGGCATAGGCGATGCGCGGCTGCGTGGAGCGATAGGCCCGCAGCAGCAACACCGCCTCGTAGACATCGCCGCCCGTTTGCGCCAGCGCCAGCGCCGCCAGTTCCGGCGCGTAGAGCGAGCCTTCGCCCATGACCTTATCGAGCAAATAGGGAAGCTGTTGCTGAATGACCTGAATATTCTCGCGGGTGAGCTTGCCGATCATCGCTTTATAGAGTTGTTCGGCGTGCTGAATGGCCTCTTCACCGCCGCGTGTGGCAACATACATCGCTTAATCCCCTGCTGGTGTTTGCGTGACTCGCACGCTGCGCGGAAGGCCCACGACCTGCGACCCATCCACAAAATAGACATCCCATCCCAAAGGAAAGCGGCACACGACCTCGCGCAGCGTCCAGAAGATATCGGGCAGCCCGCCAATCCGCACCTGCTGCTGACCCTTGATGCCGGGGCCGCGCAATATATGCGGCTCGCCGCTGCCGAACGTACAGCCAATGATGAGCGTGGCCGCCGTGTCAGGCGAGAGCATCGTGCCAACCGATGCCTTATCAAGCGTCATCATGTCGCTCTCAGCGCCGAGGGGATAAAAATGATAGGCGGCCTGCTCAAGGGGCAGTGCCTGTGCGCCATTTTGCGCCAGAAGAGGCTTCAAACTGGGATCGGACGTGTAAAAACTCGTCTCCAGATCCAGCAGCGCTTCGGCAATCAGGGCTATCGGTGTGCCCATTTCCGGCAGTTGGTGAACCCGCCCCGGATAGCTAAAAGCCCACATCAAGGCCAGAAACGTGTCGCGGGTGCGGGCTTCGGTGGGCGAGAAAGGCGGAAAGGCCATCTTAGAAGGTCTCCATTTCAACGCGGGTGGCCTCAACCTGCTTGAGAAGCTGCTCATCGGCCTGCCGCTGCGCTGTGTCCTGCTGCTCAATAAAGACCTCAATTCTCTCACGCTGCACATCACTTTGCAGCGCCGCATCGAGCAGAGCAATAGCGAGCGCCTGGAGCAGATCGCGTCCGACGCAGACCGCATAGCCTTCTGTGCCATTCTCCAGGTAGACATGGGCCTCTGCCACCAGCACCTCGCCCAGATGGAAGCGTGCGCCCTGGGCCGTATCGGTGTAAGGGAGCATGACCAGACCTGTGCGATTTTGAATGACGGTGATGTGACCGAGGAAAGGAATGATCTCATCGGCAAAGAGTTTGACAGCTTCTGAGGGGGCGTGAGTCAAAATGGTGAGAGCGTCGGATTGCGTAAACGATGGCACAGTCGTCCCTATGCATGAAAAATACAGGGGCGCATCATGCGCCCCTGTAAAGAGTGATGTTAGACAGCGATTTAGCGGGCCTTCAGATCGATTTCGAGTTTTTTAGCGATGACGCGCAGCGGATCATACAGTGCATCGATACTCTTGACGGTGGGATCAATGACAGTCGGATCGACATAGAAGCGGCCAAGGGAGTCGACCAGGGTCTGATCGTTCACAATATCGAGCAGAGCGGCTTTCACAGCGTCCTTGAACGACTGGGGCAGCGCAGCACTGACGGCAAACGGTGTCTGGGGGATCAGGGGTGACTGATGGAAGACGGCGAGGTTGCCATCGGGGCAGGCATCATAAATCTTCATGATTTCAGCCTGGGTCATGGCGTTGTGAAAGATATTGTCAGCCTTCTTGGTGCCTTTTTCGATACCGCAGATGACGATGTCGGCATCGGCCTGATCGACAAGATTGTCATCGAAGGTCGCGCCTGCATCGATGGTGCCATTGTTGACGGCGAGGACGGCGGCTGGGTGATTGCCTGCAAAGGTCGCCTGACCAAAGTAGCCTTCGATCTGGTCTTTGCTGTCAAACTTCATGGCGGTCAGGATGTCGGTGGCGGGAACCAGATAGCCGCTGGTCGAGGCCGGATCGGTGAAGGCGAAGGTCTTGCCTGCCAGATCTTCGATGCTCTTGATGCCGGAGCCCTTCTTGGTGAACATCACGCTGTAGTAGCCGGGGACGATTTCGAGATTGGGCGTTGTTGTGTAGTTGCCAACGGCCAGAGGTTCAGCATCGGCCACATCGTGCGCCAGGACATACGAGAACGGGCCGACTTCAAAGGCATCGGCGCGGCCTGCACGCATGGCTTCGATCACGGCGTTGTAGCTTGTGCCCGTGATGACGACGGTGCGGACGCCGAGTTTGGATTCGAGATAGGCACGCAGGGGTTCCTGAGCGGCCAGGGCTTTTTCCACATTTTCGCCGGGGTAGACGCCAATGATGAAGGTTTCCGGCCAACCGGTGCGATCCACAGCTTCCATCGTGGCTTCCTGGGTGGCATCTTGCGCGGAGACGAAGCTAAAACCGAGAGCCGAGGCGAACACCAGGGCGAGAAGAGCCAATGTCATTTTCTTAAGCATGTGCATTTATCTCCGTAAATGGATCAAAATTGGTAACACTGTGCCGCGTTTAGGTAAACCGCTGGCGCAGAGAGCTACTAAGACGATCAATGAATGTCACGGCAATCACCAGCACAAGCGCCGTGCCAAACAGTTTGCGATACGCGCCCGTCCCCATGTATTCAAACAGCTTGTAGCCGACGCCGCCCGCTCCCACATAGCCGAGGATGGTGGCGTGACGTACATTGCTCTCGAAATACACAATCGAGTAGGAGATGAGCAGGGGGAGGGCCTGCGGCAGCACGCCGTACACCAGCGTCTGCAAGGGATTGGCTCCGGTGGCGCGTAAGGCCATCACCTGCTGCGGGTCAATCTGCTCAATCGCCTCCGCATAGACGCGGCTGAGCGACCCGACGGAGCCAAACGCCAGCGCCAGCACGCCCGTAAACGGCCCCAACCCGACAGCCGCCACGAACAGCAGCGCATACACCAGCTCTGGAATCGAGCGCAGAAAATTCAGGATGAAGCGCACCGTTTGATAAACCGACGGGTGCGGCGAGGTGTTTCTGGCCGCCAGCAGGCTCATCGGGATGGACATGAGCACCGCACCAAGCGTGCCAATGATCGCCATCTGGATGGTTTCAAGCACGCTGGTGATGACGACGGGCCACCCAATCACGATGGATGTGCCAAAGACATCGATGGTTCTTTGCGTGCCGCGTGCCAGCTCAAACTGCGGTGGGATCATGCGCCCCATCAGATCCACCATCTTCTCAAACGGATCGAAGATGCTGTAGATGCGGTTGATGGCGCTTGGACGTGAGACATTCCAGCTTGCGCCGAGCACAAAAATCACCAGCAGCGCAATCACGAGAGTACGCGGCGTCAATGTCGGGAAGGGGCGCAGCAAATTCTCGCGCACGGCTTCCGGCGACAGCGGCTTGATCTTCAAAGGTTGATCTTGAGAGGACATGTCTTAGACCCCCGCCCGTGCTTCATTCAAGCTGCCCTGCCAGCCCGCCGCCGGGACAGACGACTCAGACGCTGAAGGAACGTCTTTGTCGAAGCGGTAGATGCGATGCATGGTCTCTTCGCTCAAGCCATCGGGAGCGCCATCGTACACGACCACACCCTGGGCAATGCCGATCACGCGATCACAGAAGGCCCTGGCAAGATCGAGTTGATGAATATTGATGAGGGTGAGGACGCCGACATCGCGGGCTACACGCGCCAGATCATGCAGGATTTGCGCGGAGAGTTCCGTGTCAAGGCTGGCGACAGGCTCATCAGCGAGGATAATTTTGGGCTGCTGTGTGAGCGCCCGCGCAATCGACACGCGCTGCTTCTCGCCGCCCGACAAACGATCCGCACGGAAATGGGCGCGATGGAGCAGATTCACCCGTTCCAGGCTGTCGAGGGCGATTTGGCGGTGCTCACGGCTGAAGTAGCCGAACAAGCTGCCGATGCCTGTGGTGTAGCCCAGGCGTCCCGTCAGCACATTGGTGATGACTGGGAGACGCTCAACGAGGTTGTATTCCTGCCAGATGAAGCCCACATAACGCCGGATCAGCCGAAGCTGTGCGGCGGACATGGCGGTTACATTCTCGCCATCAAGGATGACGTGGCCGCTGGTGGCATGTTGTAAGCCGTTGATGCAGCGCAGCAGCGTGGATTTGCCCGCTCCCGAACGCCCCACAATGGCGATGATTTCTCCGCGCTCGGCGGTGAGCGAGATGGACTTCAGGGCTTCATTGCCATTCTGGTAGACAACCCGCAGGTCTTTGACTTCAAGCATAGTAGGGCCGATCATTGTGACTTTGGGAGGAGAAGGCTACAGGTGAGCCGCGCATGTCAGGTAATATAACGTCGCGGTGTCAAAGGGGAATGAAGTGGAATTTAAGGATACAGACGAATTCACACACGAATATTTAAAGTAGTGCGTCAGATGATAATCTTTTCTTCGCATGTTATTGATATGACTCAAAATGAGGACAAAGTGCGGTTTCAGCCCTTTGAAAAGGCGCAATTTATGATCTTTTAAAGTATAAATGAGGAAAAATCTGAACCTCAAATGCCGAAGCGTAGATGGTTCTTCTGGTGACGCTTAAATTTTATTGTTCCCCCCATCTCATCTCATGCTATAATTCCGTCTAATCAAATCCCTGTTTGATTTTTGCCAAGAGACTTTTTGACGGAGATTATTCACATGGTCGACACAAGAGAACAGTCCGGCGTCAGCTTTGGCCTCACCGATGAGCAAAAGATGCTCCAACGCATGGCCCGCGACTTTACCGCCAAAGAAATTATTCCTGTCGCTGCCGAATATGACGAACACGCCACCTTCCCGCAGGACATCTTTGACAAAGCCCGCGCCGCTGGCCTCGCCAATACCAACATCCCAGAGCAGTACGGCGGCATGGGCGCATCGCTGTTTGAAGACTGCCTGATCGCGGAAGAACTCGGCTACGGCTGCACAGGTATCAGCACCAGCATCAGCACCAACGGCCTGGGCGATCTGCCGATTTTGATCGCCGGGACGGAGAAGCAGAAGGAATACTGGCTGGGCGAACGCCTCGTTGAAAAAGGCGAATTTGTCTCCTACTGCGTGACCGAACCCGCCGCTGGATCGAACGTGGTTGGCATTGAAACCCGCGCCGAGAAACGCGGCGGCGCGTACATCCTCAATGGCACGAAGACCTTCATCACCAACGCCAGCTATGCCCATTTCTTCACCGTCTTCGCCAAGACCGATCCCGCCGCCGGGCATCGCGGCATGTCGGCCTTCATTGTGGATCGCAACAGCCCCGGCGTCAGCATCAGCAAGAAATTCGATAAGATGGGCCAGCGCGCCAGCGACACGGCGCAGATCACATTTGAGAATGTCGAAGTCCCGGCAGAGAATATCCTGGGGGCGGAAGGCTCTGGCTTTGTCACGGCGATGAAGGTGTTCGATTACAGCCGCCCCGGTGTGGCCGCCGCTGCGGTGGGCCTGCTGCGCCGCTGTATCGATGAATCGGTCAAGTATGCGCGGGAA
The DNA here is from genome assembly GCA_034436915.1 of Anaerolineae bacterium. Lineage (GTDB taxonomy): Bacteria > Chloroflexota > Anaerolineae > Aggregatilineales > Phototrophicaceae > JALHOR01. The sequence goes on along the minus strand of DAOTUR010000041.1, from coordinate 2,624 downwards.
CGCGAGACCTTCGGCCAGAAGATTTACAATCATCAGGCGGTGGGCCACAAAATCGCGCAGATGGTGATGGATTACGAGGCCGCCCGCCTGATGACATGGCAGTCAGCGTGGATTGTGGAGGTTGGACGCCCGGATTCACGCTTGAGCGCGGCGGCCAAAGCATTCGCGGCAGATCGTGCAATGGCGGCGGCGGTGGAGGCGGTGCAGGTCTTCGGCGGCTACGGCTATATGAAGGAATATCCCGTCGAGAAGCTGATGCGCGATGTGAAAATCTTCCAGATCTACGAAGGCACGAGCGAGATTCTCCGCAACATCATCGTGCGCGAGACGTTCCGCTAACCTCACCCCTCAATCCCCTCTCCAATACGGAGAGGGAAGCACAAGGGCGCAATACATTGCGCCCTTGTGCTATTTCGGCTGATCCAATTGTGGAGCAGATTTTTTGCTATTTTTTCTTCGGGGCGGTGGTGGGGGTTGCCATCGGCAGGGCTGTCGGCGTGGCCTGGGGCAACGTCTCCGGCTTCACATTGATGATGGCCTTTGCATCGCTCACGGGCAGATCGCAATTGCGGTGCGGCCAGAAACCCGTTTGACTCATTTGTGTGGTCGGCGGTTCGCTCTCCTGCACCACGAAGAAGGTTTCAGCATAGCCTGTCCCCAGCAGATAATCGCCCAGCTTGCCATCGGCGTTATACACCACCAGCCAGTAGGTGCCTGCGCCGGGCAGATCAATCACATGCTCTGACGAATTGTAGTAATTGCGCTGTGTATGGAACTCGAACGAAAACGGGCGTTCGGCGTCTTTGGGCAGGGCCTCACGCTCGCCAGCGCTGGCAAAAATAATCCCGGTCTTCTCCGGCAGATCAAACGGCAGCGTGAGATCGCTGTAAGCCTTTGGCGTCGTCACGCTATCGCCCAGCAGCACATAATCGAGCACGAAATCGGTGTAGTGATCGCCGCAGACAGGTACGAAATCCTGGATTTTGAACGTGGGTTTCTCCGCCGCAAACGCGATTTGAAACACATCCCGATCCTCCGGGCTGCTGAGATAGCCGAAGAAGGCATACGACACATCGCCCTCAGCGACCACATAGGGCTGATCGAAATCGCCCCAATCGTGATCTTCCACACGCGGATTATGCGCCAATACCGGAATCGCAACCATCAACAGCAGAACCAGTCCCAACCATTTATAAGTCATCATCTCATCTCATTCCTCAACAATGCCGATACGATGATTATAGACGACGGCGTGTCGATTGGGCGGGCGAGGTATCCCGTATATCCATATGCTTAAGATGAACGGTTAATTTTGGCGGCAAACGCGAGGACACGGCGTGCCGTGTCCCTACTATTTTGACCCAAACCTTATCCTCATGCGGCATGACTCTAGCCGCGCAGTGCCTCGACAGGGGCGGTATAGCGCAGGCTGAACGCTTCGGCCACCGCCGGATGTGTCATCTGGCCCTTGTAGGTGTTCAGGCCCTTCAACAGGCCCGCGTCGGCGTGCAGCGCGTCCTGCAAGCCCTTGCCCGCCAGCCGCAAAATATAGCGCAGCGTCGCATTCGACAGCGCCAGACTGGAGGTGCGCGGTACGGCTCCCGGCATATTTGCCACGCCATAATGCAGCACGCCATCCACCACATACGTCGGGTCGCTGTGGGTGGTGGCCTTCGTTGTCTCAACGCAGCCGCCCTGATCGACAGCCACATCCACAATCACGCTGCTGCGCGGCATGAGACTGAGCATGTCGCGGGTGATGAGCTTGGGCGCACGCGCCCCCGTCACCAGCACGCCGCCAATCACGGCATCGGCATGGCTGATCGACTGAATAATATTGCCTTCATTGGAATACAGCGTCACAAGATTGCCGTGCAGCACATCATCCAGGTAGCGCAGACGATCCAGGCTGATATCGAGGAGGGTCACGCGAGCGCCCATGCCGAGCGCGACTTTGGCGGCATTCGTCCCGACTGTGCCGCCGCCCAGGACGACGACATTGGCCGCTGGCACACCGGGTACACCGCCCATGAGCACGCCACGTCCGCCGTAAGGCTTCGCCAGATAATAGGCCACAATTTGCGAGGCCATGCGTCCCGCCACTTCGCTCATCGGCTCCAGCAGCGGCAGACGGCCCTGTGCATCCTCAATCGTCTCATAGGCCAGTCCGGTGACGCCGCTGTTGAGCAGGGCATGGGTCTGTGTTTCGTCCGCCGCCAGATGCAGATAGGTGAACAGCAGCAGATCATCGCGCAGGAAGGGGTACTCGCTGGCCTGCGGCTCTTTGACCTTCACGATCATATTGGCGTTGTGCCAGACCTCCTCGGCTGTGGTCAGCATGGAGGCCCCGGCGGTGGTGTATTCCTCATCGCTGAAGCCGCTGCCCACCCCTGCGCCCGCCTGCACAAACACGCCATGTCCCTGACGCACCAACTCGCGCACGCCCGTCGGCGGCACAGATACGCGATTTTCGTCTTTTTTTACTTCGGCTGGAATCCCAATAATCATCGAATCGGCGCGGGATACCCCTGCCTTTAGGCATGGGGAGGGAGAGCGCCTTGTCCTTTCTGGTAGGTATAGCCGTCAGAGTGGTGAAGCGTCTTGAGATGTTTGTGCGATGCCGT
>DAOTUR010000040.1:0-2900 GCA_034436915.1 Anaerolineae bacterium | reverse complement strand
CATTTCTGGCGGTTGTATACGAATGATGGGGAAATCATTACAGATAAACGACGGCTCTTTCGCTATCTCAGCACTGACCCTCAAGAACGGCGTGTGATGCCCGCTCATTTTGAGGTGTATGACCTCTTAGATCGTGCGACGATGGATGTCTTGAAGGAAATCAACAGTGCCCTGCGAGCGCAGCGCATTCCGCCGAAACTAGGACAAATCAACTTGGATCTGTCATCCTGGCTCTCACAGAGCACGCTTTTCGAGACAATTCCATCAGATGAGCAGGAGGGTGTGTCAGCTCTGAGGGAGCGAGTTCAGCGCGTGGTTCAGAATGTACCTCTCGATGCGTTCAAACGGGATAAGTCCTTAAAGGCAATTCGGGAAGCGTATAGGCAAACCCAGAGTCAGCCGCAATTGATTGATGCCCTTGACGAGTTCTTTATCGAGAATGAGTTGTATCGAGATGTGCCAGAGGTCAAAAACACGCTTGAACAAGTCAAGTCGGAAGATCTTGTTTTGATTGCTTATGAAGTATTTGCATAAGGTTAGGTAGTACCATGTCACAAGACAGGCAAGCACAGTTCGACGCGATCCGGATCATGATCAAAAACCATGAATTCGATAAGGCACGCATGTCTCTTGAAGTCCTTGGTGGGGCAAAGGCGCAAAAATGGATTGATGAAATCAATGAGCGTCATCCCCCTATCAAACTCTCTCCAACGCGCCCCGCTAAAACGAAGCGAGATGAACTGCCGCCTGAGCTACGCTTAGATGAAATGGATGAAATCAAAGAGGCCATTCGTGAGAAGCGGTACGACGATGCGGAGGCCTTGCTCATTTTGAGCGATCATCCCGAGGCCGAGAAATTGCGTAATCGTCTGGAAGCTATTCGCGGTGGTAGCAAAGCAAAAACGATCTATGTCAAAGAGGGTCCCGATTTTAACAGTAAGCTGGTGCTGTGCATTGTCCTGCTGTTTTTGATGTTTATCCCAGGGCTGATTGCTCTTGAAATCTTCGCAGGGGAGGCCAAACAATATCCGCATGCTCCCGGCGCGCAAGGTCTGCTGATTACCCGCAAGGTCGTCTGGTTTCTGACCGTTATGTCCCTTGTGATGCTTGGGCTATGTGGGCTTCTGATGTATCAGACAACGCAATTGGCGATGCAGTGGGCCACGCAACTCCAGATGACACTTTCGGCAGGGCCGCGCAAAAGATAATCCATAATGGCCTTTTTTCTATAAACCGCCAAAAAGGTCAATTTAAAGGGAGAGTCTCTGGTGTTGGTTGAGATAGCAGTAGATATTGGCCTTTGAGAGACTAAACTGCTCCATGAGTGTCTCGGAAAGTATAATCTGATGGTCTCCCGCTTGGATCGTCTGGCCCGTTCAATCCTGCATCTGTGTCACATCTCGGCCGAGTTGGAGCGCAGGCATGTGAATCTGCGGGTTATCGACCAGAGCATTGACACCAGCGATGTCACTGGACGACTGCTCTTCAACATGGTGGGGGCGATTGCTCAATTTGAAACCGAGATCTGGGTTGAACGATAGAGGGAAGGCATCCTCAAGGCCAAACAGTGCGGGGTCAAATTCCGCAGGTCCAAGGCGCTCACGCCTGCCCAGATTATGGAACTTCAGCCGCGTCGCGAACACGGGATCCCGATCAAGACCTTGATGACCGACTATCGCTTGTCAAAGTAGGGTGTCTATCGCTATCTCAACCAGGTCGTGTGAGGCGCAGCTCTCTAAAACCGACCTTTTTGGCGGTTTATACAAAAAAGACCAAAATGATTCGAAAGTGCCTATCTGGTATAATGATCCTATGTTTAATCCTTCACTCTCCGCTGTTCTTATTGCAACACTTGGCTCGGAACCACAAGTTGTGACGCTTCTGCTGGATGCTTTGCTTGAGCGGGGGATACCGATTCAACGTGTTGAAGTGTTGCATACCAGGGCTGATGGAGCCATTCTTCAGGCGTTAGAGCGCTTGCAGCACACATTTTTAGAAGAGCGCCACTACCCGAAGATCTTGTTTGTACCCCAGTTACTGATGGGGTCTCACGCCCCGCTGGATGATGTTACAACTCCCGATGAAATCGATGCGGCGTTTCGCCAAGTGTATTGGTATTTACGCCAGCACAAACAGGCTAACCGCCAGATTCATCTGGGCATTGCAGGCGGGCGCAAAACTATGACGGTTTTTGCATTGGCCGCCGCCCAATGGGTTTTAGGGTCAGAGGATGCCATCTGGCATCTGATCAGTCCTGCTTCGCTGGTCGTCAGCAAAGCGATGCATGCTGATCCCGATCACCCAATCCAGATCATCCAGGTCCCTCTGGTTTATGTTCCCCCAGATAGTGCCAAAGCACAGGCCCAGCGATTCCTGGATCAGCTGACACCTGCCGAGAGGGAGTTGGCATACCTGCTGCTGCGGGAAGGGGTGTCAAATGCGCAACTTGCCTCGCGTTTAAGCAAAAGCCCCAGCACCATTGCCAACCAACTGACAACGCTGTACCGCAAATTTGGCGAGTTCTATCATCTCCCCACAAGTCCAGATCGTGCGCTCTTCGTGGCATTGTTGAGTCGTTATATCGATTAGTAAGTTCTTCCTAAAAAGGTCAACAATATATCACTATAGAGGCTGTGCGATCCCACTGTATACTTATTAAGTATATGTTTATCTACATTTCTCAAGGGGACAGATATGGACGAGCGCGATAAAGCGACACGCATCGCTTTAGGCGCATTGCGAGAGGCCATTCCCGCCGATGTGTTGATCGATGTGGGTGGGTGGGAAGATATTTATCACAAAAAAGCGCGAGAACTTCTCCAAGTCAGCGGCAAAAATACAACGATCATGCTGCAATCAGTGGTAAATCGAATTGCGGATAGCAGCAAACGCACTGCTCA
>DAOTUR010000039.1:0-5983 GCA_034436915.1 Anaerolineae bacterium | reverse complement strand
CGACACGGTTGGCTCCCAAGCCGCCTGTTTAATCGTTCACCGCAGAGTTCGGAACTGGTGAGGCATTCCGAAGTGCCTATCTATTCGTCTCTAACGGAGCCTTCTCAGGCCGAGTCTGGCAAGCACTGAGGCTAAAGCCCCTCCCTTCAGGGATGGGGATGCTTACGGCACTACAGCGCACCCAATATCTTGTTCACGGCGTCCTGCGCCTGCGTCAGGCATTGGCTCAGAGGCGTCGTGCCAACGAGAGCGGGTGCTGCGACATAATCGCTGCCGATGAGGGCCACACGCGGCGGCAGCATCGCCATCAAGGTGTCGCGCCACACGGGATACTCAGGCGTGGTCGGCGTCAGCGGATCGGCCTCGGCCCAATGATGCGTAAAGATGGCATCCGGCACAGGATACTCCCAATCAATACAGATTTTGCGTACCTCCTCGTCTGTCATCGAGGTGCGCGGCGTTCGCATCTGCCACTGCACAAGTGCCCCGCCGCGCTCCGGCAGTCTGGCCGCTGTTTGAATAACAATGTCGGGATGCTCCGCGAACGAGGACACAGGCGCAATCTCGTCTCTGCGGTAGCCGAGCGAAATCCGCAGCCGCGACTCGTACTGGTAAGTCAGCAGATGCTCAGTGATCTCGCTGCGATAGCCGTAAAACACGCGCTCGGCATAGCGGGCGGGCAGCGCCAGGATGATCGCCCGCGCATTGAGCATGAGGCCGTTCTCCAGGCACAGCGCCAGCGCTCCGTCCTCAAGGTCGCCAATGCTGCTCAGAGCCATCCGCATCAGGCGTGGCCCGCTGACTCGCGCACTGAGCGCATCAACCAGGCTCTGGACACCCCGCCGAAAGAAGACGTTGCTCGTCCCCTCCTGAAGCGAGTCCTGTAAGCCCCATGCCTTCATCAGGGGATGATGCAGCAGGCCAATATCGCTGGTAAAGCCCGCCCCATCCAACAAAAATCCATCCACCGACTGCGTGATGAGGCTGCCGCCCACGCGCCGTTTGACTTCGATCAGCGTGTAATCAATCTGGTGCTCCTCCAGAAGGGCCGCCGCCGCCAATCCACTCACGCCTGCGCCCACCACCACCACACGCGCCATCGGCTGTCCTATGCAATCACGAGATCAAGCGTGTCGAAGGCGCTGCGATCCGCTTTTAATTGGTACACAAACTGATCGACAGCCTTGCCCGCATAGACCGAGGTGATGATATAGGTGAAATTGGGCAGCGCATGGACGCGATCATACTCTGACGGAATGGCCGGGCTGTCCGGATGGCTGTGATAGTAGCCGACCAGCGTCATGCCGCGTTCATCGGCTTCGTCTTCCATTTTGGCCCAATTGAGCGGTGTCATGGCATAACGATGATACTGTTCCGCCGACTCAAAGGTGTTGGGGATATGAATGACATCCAGAATCTGCACCGACTCGCCTGTGCGCTGGCCGAGCAAGAAGCCGCCGCCCTCGTTGGGGTAGGCCTGCTGCATTTCGTCAAAGATGCGCCCTTGCAGCGCCACGCTGAGATGGATCGACATAACTCTGACTCCCACCGATGTAAACCCAGGAAACGCCCCTATTGAACCACAAAACCTCTCCCAGACACAGAGCCTGAGAGGGGAGATGCGGCAAACGTCAGGGTTTGAGCGGGCCTGTCGATTGGCGCACGATGAGTTCTGTTTGGAATCGATGGTGGAATTGAGTTGGTGTGCGACCTTCAATCAGATCGATGAGCATCTCGACAGCCGCCTGACCCATCGTCTCCATCGGTTGGCGCACGCTGGTCAGGGGTGGGATATGGGTGGACGCTTCGGGAATATCATCAAATCCAACAACCGATATCTCACTCCCCACTGTGAGTGCCGCCTCCTTGATAGCATCGAGCACACCAAATGCCATGATATCGTTGCAGGCGATAATCGCGGTGGGCGCGGCCTCAAGCGATAACAACTGCCGCGCCTGTGTATAGCCGCTCTTTCGCCCCCAATCCCCTTCGCACACCAGAGTCGGATCATAGGGCAGTCCCAATGTTTGCAGCGCCTCCCGATAACCCTGCAAACGCTGCCGCGTACTATAGACATGCATAAAGCCGCTGATAAAACCGATGCGCTGATGCCCCAATGCCGCCAGATGATGCATGGCATCGACAATCCCCTGTCGATCTGTGCAGCTCACGAGCGGAATCTGCTCATGAATAACCGCCGCATCATCAACCGCGACACACGGAATTTGATATTCAAGGCACAACTGCGTAAAAACTTCAAAATAATACGGGACGATGAGAAGAAACCCATCGATCATGCCGTTGGTGATGAGAGAGCGAAAATGGTTGACATTGTGGGTTTGAAGGGCCGCAGTTTGCACATGCAGATTGATGGCATAATCCAAGCTTTGCGATGATTTAAACACGCCCTGTACGACCAGCCCGACATAATCCGCCGTGTGCAGGCCCGGCACGACGAGGCTGATTGTCCGCGAGGCACGGCGGCGCGATTTTCCGTAGAGAGCGTTGGTGTGTGTCATGAGCTGAACATCATCTTCAAAAAATCCGTCAACAGAAATCTATCACTATTCTTCTATTGAATTACAGAAATGTGACAAGTCAATCTCAATTCTTCTTGAGATAAGTTGTTCAGCAGCGCGATATCCAGCCTCTTGATTATTGTTCAGGAATGATGCGATGCGCCTCAAAATCAGAGATATTTACTCTCAGTTTTGGTTAGCCCTGCTGCCCTCACGTCCCATCCTCTCTCACAAGGGGCGAGGATGGGAGAGGGGTTTAGGCTTTCAAGGGTAGGTTTTTTAATCAAACTCCACTTTGAACCACTAAGGCACGAAGAAAAACATGAAGAAGAACTTAAAATCAGATTCTCTTGCCCTGAAACCTTCTGTCTGGTTCCCAAGTTGATTGTTTGGAGCGTATTCAATCGAGAGGCAGACCCTATTTTAACTTTATCTTCGTGTCCTTCGTGGTTCATGTCTTTGGTCATCACTTCAAAAAACCTACCCTTGAAAGGGGTTGGAGTGAGGATAAAGAGAACCGCCTTTTGAATGAAGACACGAAATAAATACATTGATTTTAAAAATCAATATTGACAATATATTTTTCTCGTCCTAAGCTAACACTATTCCGAAAGACACTCTCTATGCGCCTCAAGTGCCTCGGTTATAATAGAGTTTAAATGAGGCGTTTTTCACAATCAGGAGATTTTTCTCATGGCGAATAAAAGCGGTGGTCTGCGCGGCGCAGTCGTAGCAGATTCAACATCAAGCCTGGTGGACGGCGAAAATGGTCGTCTGATTTATGAAGGCTATGCAATTGAAGACCTGGCTGAAAAAGCCAAATTTGAAGAAGTGGCCTATCTCCTGTGGAATCATCGCCTGCCCAACAAAGACGAACTCGAGACGCTGCGGGCCGCGATTGCACAGCAGGCCGCTGTGCCGGAGCAGGTGTTCAATATCCTGAAGCTGCTGCCCAAAGACGCCGAGCCAATGGCGGTGCTGCGGAGTGCCGTATCGCTGCTCTCACACTATGATGCGGATGCGGAAAACCTCAAGGACAAGGCGGTTGCACAGCAGAAGGCGATCCGCCTGACGGGGCAGATCACGACGCTGTGTGCCGCCTGGAATCGTATTCGCCAGGGCCACGACCCTATCGCCCCGCGCCAGGATTTGTATCTGGCGCAGAACTTCGTCTATATGCTCAACGGCGGCGAACCGGACGCAGTGGCGAGTGATTCCATCAATGTGTACATGGTGCTGCTGGCCGAACACGGCATGAACGCCAGCACCTTCTCCTCCCGCGTGACCACCGCCACCACCAGCGATATGCACAGCGCGGTTGTGACGGCGATTGGCACGCTGAAAGGCCCGGCACACGGCGGCGCAAACACCGAAGCCATGCGCATGTTCCTGGAAATTGGCGAAGTTGAGAATGTGAAGCCCTGGTTTGACACGAATATCAAGAATGGCGAACGCCGCATCATGGGCATTGGTCATGCCATTTACAAGGCGCTTGATCCGCGTGCCAGCATCTTGCGCGGTCACGCCGAAGCGCTCGCCAAGAGTAGCGGCAATACCAAGTGGTTCCAGATTGCCGATGATCTGGCGAATCTGGCCCGCAGCGATGATTACTTCATCGAGCGCAAGCTGTACCCGAATGTCGATTATTTCAGCGCTATTCTGCTCTACACGCTCAAGATTGAGCCGGAGATGTTCACGCCGCTGTTTGCGATGGCGCGTATTGCCGGCTGGACGGCGCACATCATCGACCAGATGGGCGGGCGGCTGATTCGTCCGGACATGAACTACACCGGGCCGATGGGCCTGGAGTGGACATCGCTCGAAGATCGTTAATAGTAGGGACGAGGCCCGCCTCGCCCGAACCAGAGGACATGGCAGGCCATGTCCCTCCACAAACGTCCCTCATCGGTCTTCGTAGGGACGAGGCCCGCCTCGCCCGAACCAGAGGACATGGCAGGCCATGTCCCTCCACAAACGTCCCTCATTGGTCTTCGTAGGGACGAGGCCCGCCTCGTCCGAACCAGAGGACATGGCAGGCCATGTCCCTCCACAAATGTCTCTCCAAAATTCTCTCTCATCGATCTCTATACGTAGGTGACTGCGCCCATTTGGATTCAGGTGCTTTTTCCTGCAATGTTAAACCGCGCCGCCGTTAAAGTGCTCTATACTCAAGCACATGGCATCAACGCAGAAGGTTGGAGATAGAGCAATGCGTCGAACAGGACTGATGATAGGGGCAGTACTCGGATTGGCAGTCTGGATGAGCGCAGGATCGGTCATGGCGCAGAATCAGGAGCAGGCCAACTGCACATGGTCGTATAAAGAAGGCTATTCGGTGGATCTGCCCAAAGGCACATTTGAGGAGTGTGCCCAGGCCGTCCTTGATCAGATCACACAGTTTGCGCTGGAAGAAGGCTACGGCTACTGGGGCGACATTCTCATTTACGTCGATTACAAGGGCAATGTCTACTACAGCAAAGGCGATGGCACGAATCAGGATGATTGGGTTGAGGCGGGATCATTGACCCCCACAAATCCCGAATCATCCCCCAATATCAATCCTTCGGGATCGGATCAGCCGTCTGGTTCACCGCAGCCCTCTGATTCACCGCCGTCGAACGATTCGCAGCAGCCGTCTGTGCCGCTCACCCTCGATGAAGTGTTCCAGTTGGGAGCCGAAGACATCAACGATTACTGGGTGAGCGTCTTCGATGCTGAGAACATCAATTATGATCGTCCGCAGATCGTCCTCTTCAGTGAGCGCTCTATACGCTCGGCGTGCGGACGGTTGGATGCGGCGATGGGGCCGGTCTACTGCCCGAACGATCATACAGGCTACTTCCCACGCGGCTTTATGCAGGATCAGCTCGATCAAATCGGCGATTTTGCTGTCGTGGTGATCATCGGGCATGAGTGGGGCCACTCGATCCAGGCGCAAACGACCCTGGGTAACGATAACGAGTACACCATCGACAACGAACTGCAAGCCGACTGCTTCGCCGGGTCTTACAGCCAGTATGCCAAAGTCAAGAGTGTGCGCGTGCTGCTGGAGGCGGGCGATATTGAAGAGGGGGCCAATGCTATCTTCCTCGTTGGCGATCCAGATGGCACACCCTGGTTCGATGAGAATGCACACGGCACAGGCGAACAGCGCTTGAGTGCCTTCAGCGTTGGGCTGGATGGCGATTATGCCGCCTGCTTAAAAGCGCTGCGCTAAGCGCTTCGCTCCTGTGGGACTCGTGGGACACGATGCAGACCTTCAAGGTCTGCATCGTGTCCTCAAAGAATCTCTCTGACCTCTTAAAGACCTTCGATCTATTGCAAAAACCGATATTCTGCTATCCTCGTAATCATTCATGTATCCGTGAGAATTGTGGGTTTGTAGGGGCACGATGTATCGTGCCCTGGTGATTTGTAGGGAATTTGGCGTGGGCGCGATGCATCGCGCCCCTACAAGGGCCTTT
>DAOTUR010000038.1:0-11733 GCA_034436915.1 Anaerolineae bacterium | reverse complement strand
CACTCAAATCGCTCCCTCCCTTCGGGGAAAGCACTCTGACGGCTATCCCTACCAGAAAGGACAAGGCGCACTCCCTCCCCATGCCTAAAGGCAGGGGTCTCTCGCGCCGATTCGATGATTGTGAGCCATAAAATTCGTTGGGGCATTCTGGGCACAGGCAGCATCGCCCATCAGTTCGCAGTGGGGTTGACCTCCCTGGCCGATGCAGAATTGGCCGCTGTCGGGTCGCGCACGCAGCAGGCCGCCGATCAATTTGGCGATGAGTTCAATGTCTCGAAGCGCTATGCCAGCTATGACGCGCTGGCGACAGATTCAGACGTGGATGCCATTTACATCTCGACGCCGCATCCTTTCCACAAAGACAATACCCTGCTGTGTCTCCAGGCCGGGAAAGCCGTGTTGTGCGAGAAACCTTTTGCCATGAACGTGCGCGAGGGCGAGGCCATGATTGCGATGGCCCAAACACACGGGGTCTTCCTGATGGAGGCCATGTGGACGCGCTTTTTGCCCGCCCTGGTCACGCTGCGCGACCTGCTGGCCCAGAACGTGATCGGCGAGGTGCGGATGCTCAATGCTGATTTTGGGTTTCGTGCCAATATCGCCCCTGAGCATCGCCTGCTGAATCCTGATCTGGGCGGCGGGGCGCTGCTGGATGTGGGTGTGTATCCGGTGTCGCTGGCGTCGATGATCTTTGGGCAACCGCAGAGAATTGTGAGTCTGGCGGATCTGGGTTCGACAGGCGTCGATGAGCAGTCCGCTATGCTCTTCGGCTATGGCAGCGGTCAGTTGGCGCTGCTGTCATCCGCCATTCGCACGACGACCCCGCACGAAGCCTTGTTGAGTGGCACGGAGGGACATATCAAGCTGCATTCCCCCTGGTGGCGCTGCTCACGGCTGACGCTGTCCGTCAACGGCAAAGCGGATGAACAGCTTGATCTCGCTTATGAGGGCAACGGCTATAATTACGAGGCGGAGGAGGTCGGGCGCTGCTTGCGGGCAGGCCTGACGGAGAGCGCTATCATGCCCCATGCCGAGACGCTCTCGATCCTTCACACGATGGATGAGATCCGTGCCCAATGGAATCTCAAATATCCGAGTGAACTCTAGTCCTGGGAGACATATCATGTACGCCGCACCGACTTCACAGAGGCCTCGCCGGATATGCTGATGAACGACGACACCGCCGATGTCATCATTCTGGGAGCGGGCGCTGCTGGATTGATGGCGGGCATTTTTGCAGGCCGCACCTCGCCCGATGCGCGGATTGTGCTGCTGGATGGCGCAAAAATGCTGGGCGCAAAAATCCTCGTGGCGGGTGGCGGGCGCTGCAATGTCACGCATGATGTTGTCGATGAGCAGGCATATGCAGGCTCTTCGCGCAATGCCATCAAAAAGGTGCTGCGCCGCTTCGATGTGCCAGAAACGATCACTTTCTTTGAAGACCTCGGTGTCATGCTCAAGCGCGAGGCCACAGGCAAGCTCTTCCCGATGACGGACAGCGCCAAAACTGTGCTCGATGCCCTGTTAAACGGTGTTCAGCAGGCCGGAGCCGTGATTCGTCATCCTCGGCGCGTGGTCTGGGCGCGAAAAGAGGATGAGATGTTTGTTGTGGGCGGCGATTGGGGCCAGATGCGGGCCAAACGCTTGATCGTCGCCACAGGCGGGCGCAGTCTGCCCAAAAGCGGCTCCGACGGACACGGTTACAGCATCGCCCAGAGCTTTGGGCATACGCTGACGCCGCAAACATTCCCGGCCCTCGTGCCGCTCATGCTGCCCGAAGCGCATTTCATCCGCAGCTTGAGCGGGATTGCCGCCGATATCACGCTCGATGTGCGCTCCGGCACAGGCAAATCGCTGGCGACCTTCACCGATGCCATGCTGTGTACGCATTTTGGCATCTCCGGCCCGGTAGCGCTGGATATCAGCCGCTACTGGCTGACGACGCATGGTGAAGACCCGTCGACCCGCCTGCTGCTCAACTGGCTGCCAGGGCGCACGATGGCACAGGTCGATACGGATTTGCAGACATGGCGCGAGAGCACCTGGAAATATCTCTCCCCCCTCCCGGAACGACTGGCACGGACGCTGTGCGAGGCAGCAGGCATCTCGCCCACCGCCCGCGCCGATCAACTGCCGCGTGAGTCGCGCCGCCAGGTCGCCCGCACATTTACGGAGATGGATCTGCCGATTGCAGGCAGTCGCGGCTATACCTATGCGGAGGTGACAGCGGGCGGCATCCCTTTGAGTGATATCAATCTCAAGACGATGGAATCGCGGCTGTGTCCGGGGCTGTTCTTTTGCGGCGAGATTTGCGATGTGGACGGGCGCATTGGGGGTTATAACTTTCAGTGGGCATGGGCCAGCGGCTACGTGGCGGGCATCAGCGCCTTGCAGGAGGGATAAAACAGGGCGAGTCATGACTCGCCCCTACAAATCACCCTATAGAGGTGCAGCGGGCGGCACCCTTCATGGTGAGGGCAAAAAACAGTTTTTGCGTGTCGCGCAAGAATAAGCAGTGCAGCGGCGTCAATGAATGAGATGGATGGGCTTGATTGGGTTAATCGAATGAGGAGATACCATGACGATCAATGTACTCGAAGTTCGCAATTACCGTCTCAAACCCGATATGCTGGAGCACTTCATCGATTATTTTGAAGAGGCTCTGATCCCACCACAAGAACTCACGCAGATGCAGGTCATCGGTCAGTTTCGCGTGGTGGATGAGCTAAACCGCTTCGTCTGGCTACGCGGCTTCAGCGATATGAACATGCGGCTGACGGCGCTGAAGACCTTCTACGGGGGGCCTGTCTGGGCCAAGTACGGCCCGCGTGCCAATGAGATGATGCTGGAGTGGCACAATGTTCATCTCCTGCGACCATTAGATGCAGCGGCGGATTTGATGCATGGCGTGAATACCGAGCACATTGCGCGGGAGATGGCGGAGGGGACGATTTCGCCCAATGTGGGCATGATTGCGATTGATTTCTATCAGGCTCAGGTGGGCAAGCGTGAGGCGTTGATCAATGCCTTTCAATCGCTGGTCATGCCAGCCTATAAACGCGAGGCGATCCAGATACGCGGCCTGTTCGTCGCGGAGATGAGCGAGAATGCCTACACGACGCCTGTCATCCAGAATGAGGAGGAATTCGTCGTCATCACGGCTTATGAGAATGAAGATACCTACTGGGAGAACCGCGATGATCTGACTCAGCATATCAGCGATACCACGCGCACCTTCCTCAGTGCCGCGCCCAACTCGCTTCTGCTCAGTCCAACGCTGCGCTCACCCCTGCGCTACCTGCATCCATAATCGTGCAAACACCTGGAATACCAAAGAGGCGCTCTGGAATGTGGTTCCAGAGCGCCTCTTTTTAAGTGACAAAGGTCAAAAGCAAGACCGCGAGACTAGTTTTTAACGACTGTCACGGCGCTGGCCTGGAGGCCCTTCTTGCCTTGGGTGATTTCAAATTCGACTTTCGCGCCTTCTTCGAGGGAGCGATAGCCACCAGTGGTCTGAATTTCGGTGTAGTGAACGAAGAGGTCATCACCATCGGGGCGGGAAATAAATCCGTAACCTTTTTCGGCGTTGAACCACTTAACGGTACCCTGTGAACGTTGTGCCATTGCTACTAACTCCTGAAACATGGAGGTCTTGCCATCAACCCGCTCGACACGCACAAATCCACAAGGGATATTATACGGTTATGGGAGAGTACATGGAGGTCTGCATAAAAAGCTACGCGAAGCGAAGGTTGTTTTATGCTGCGAACTTCGTTGTATCCTCTAGAGGGTTTATAGGGTGTGCGACCACGACACCAGCGTAGCTGAGACACTCATCGTCTACCTTGAACCACACTGCCCCTATAGAATACCATAACTTTCTGAACATGCTAGTCCGAGTTTGCAAATTGCTCTTGATCTAATGCTTCTCCTATAAAGACACCCTATGACCCATAAATACATAGCTTGTCTCTCTCGATCTTGATGCTTTTTATATGAATATACGAAGATGATTGCGAAGAGAGCAGGTTTTGAGCCTCATCTTAACCCTCGGCGCTGAGGTCTTTTGCCAGTTTTTCCAGAAAGGCCTTCTGTGTATCAGAGAGCATAAAAAATTGACTTGTTGGGCGCGTCGTCTTGATCTTGTCTTTGACCGTCTCAAGATCGTGGCCCATGAGCAGATACAGCGCGTGCAGCACCGTCCCGGTGCGCCCAATGCCCGCAGCGCAGTGAATGTAGACAGGTTTGTGCTGCGCCTGCATCTGCTTCACAAAATCGGCCACCTGCTGCGCCTGCTGTTTGGTTGGCGGATGCTGATCGTTCACCGAGACATGCAGCGTCTCAAAGCCCATCTCGGTTAGAACCTCTTCTGTGAGTGCCTTTAGCGCCGTGAGCGGATGTTCGGTCAGGGTGATGATCGCCCGCACCCCTTGATCGCGCAGCGCCTGCATATTCTCCACGCTGACCGGGATGCCGCCAGCAGAGATAATGTTTGGGTCAATCCAACTGATAAGCATCGTATGGCTCTTCCTCATCGTGACTGTATTCTCGTTCATTATACCCCCACAAATGACGTGTCTCTTCTTGCGCTTTTATGCGTTCTGGTGGCAGAAATAGAAAATCTGGGCTATAATCAGAACAAATCGTGAGTGTGAGGTGACACATGAATATTGTCGATGTCATGGCCCAGTTGGAGCAGATGGGGACTGAGAGCAACCGCCGTATCTATCGCAATCATGGAGCGCACGACCCCATCGCGGGCGTCAGCAGCGCCAATCTCAAGCTGCTGGTGAAAGCGAACAAAAAAGATCACGCCCTGGCGCAGGCATTGTGGGAGACAGGCCACTATGATGCCCAGATTCTCGCCAGCATGATCGCTGATCCCGCCCAGACAACCGAAGCGTTGATCGACAATTGGGCGCAGACGCTCAACAGCTATATCCTCGCCGATTATCTGGCGGATGTCATCGTGAAGACGCCGTTTGCCGCGGGAAAAGCCCAGCAGGGGATGACCAGTGAGCATGAATGGGTCGGGCGCATCGGCTGGCATGTGGTGGCAAAGCTGGCCGCCGACAAAACACGGCCTGATCACGAATTTGAGCCGCTGCTGCCTGTGATCGAGCGCGACATTCACACTCAACCGAATCGCACCCGTCAAGCCATGCTCAATGCTCTGATTGCCATCGGCGGACGCGGCGGTGCGGTCATGGAGCAGGCCATCAGCGCCGCCGAACGCATTGGCCTCGTCGATATCGATCATGGGCAGACCGATTGCAAAACGCCGGATGCCATTCCGTATATGCGGCGGATTGTGGCCCATGCCGAAAAGAAAGCCGCCAAGACGCCTGCGGCCTCATAACGCTATTTTCCTGTCAATCGCTGTTCGCTGACGGCGGCGTCTTTGCGTATTCGCACTGGAATATCCTGGTCAAGCCCCTGCGCCTGCCCCAGAGCACGCAGCATCCGATTTTGCTTCTCCAGGACTTCGAGCACCTGATCGTTCGAGGAGATTTTCGCCTGTGTCTCGTCCTGGAGGCGTTTGATTTCAGCCGCGATCATATACACATTACGATTGGTCGTGAGCGTCATATCGATGAGCTGCGCGAAGATGAAGCAGGCAAACGCCAGCAGACCGCCGAAGACCAGCGATAGGCCAATCGACCCGATGATCTCGCTGAGTGCAGCGCGATGTTGCAGTGCATCAGCAGTGGTATAGCCTGCCATGCCCAGGACGACCAGCACAATCAAAATCGCCAGCGCATTACAAATCACCTGGCAGATTCGCAGTCCATAATACGGTGGCATCGTGTTTATCCCTATCACACCAAACCCAACAAACAGCTTTTAGAATAACATAGGCCCACAAGAATACCCCATAAGAGTTAAGATTCGAGGTCTTTATACGTTTATGATTGTCTCATCTACTCGTTTTAGAGTATGCTGAAGAAAAGTCTTGCAGCCGAGGAGCGCATTTTATGGGTGTTCAAGTGGTTATGAGCGCAATGACAACCTGCCCGTTTGGGGCGGCCCCTTCCAGCCTCGTGATTACGCCAGAAAACGCGGTGCTGGCCGACAATCTGCCCGCCGCGACGATCATGGACAACATCCCCATGAAAAATATCATGCCCTACGGCACATGCATGTCACTGGCAAACCCGACTGTGGCCTCGGCGACGGCTGCCGCCAGCGGCGTCCTGACGCCAATGCCCTGCGTGCCTGTCGTGGCTGCGCCCTGGGCACCCGGCGTGCCGACCATTCTCATTGCCAACAAGCCGACGCTCAACGACTCGTCTAAGGCCACCTGCAACTGGGGCGGCGTGATTAGCATTACAGTCCCGGGCCAGTTCACAGTGCAGGTGGGCTAGGATTTCGTTCCCTCATATCCAGATAAAACGCAAATGGGGTCTCTCAGCATGTGAGAACCCCGTTTTGTATTCGGGTAGGCTTAGAGAAAAACTCTTATCACGCGGATGAAGGGGCGACATCGGAATATGGCCGAGGCCCGACGCCGTAGAGCTTTAACACCCTCGCAGCGCCCGGATAACCAATGCCTATCGACCCGCATGAGACAGCGATCTTGATAACGATGTTAATGGACTTATGCCGTGCATGTCACATGGATAAGTGAATAGCAAGATGGTCTGAGAGTCTCCTCTCATCCTGCTCTGCCAGTTGAGCTATATACAGCCGAAGATGTGCAGCGCGACTCGAACGCGCAACCCGAAAACCCATCTCGTTCGACCCATGTGATACAAACAGAGCGCGATCTATTGGGCTGTGGATAAATTTGAAGGGAGAGGGACTATATAAACCCCGATGTTGGTGGAGTAGCGATAACCCTAGACTCAGGCGACCCACAGCCATGACCAGTACATCACGCGGATAAAGGAATTGAGGTGAGAGATGGAGGTTGCCCTCCGCTGCTCTGCCAATTGAGCTATGCATACCCGAAGATATACAGCGCGACTCGAACGCGCAACCCACTCGTTATAAGCGAAAACTCACTCTCGTTCGACCCGCGTGACAATGATGACGATGGTAAGGTTCTTGTGCTGCTTTTGCGGTGATATACATCACGCGGATAAGGGATTTGAGATGGGAAATGAGACTTGCGTCTCAAGCTGCTCTAGACCGCTGAGCTACACCTCTCCGAAGAGAGATGGTAGGATTTGAACCTACGACCTGCTCGTTATCAGCGATAACCCACACTCGTTCGACCCGCGTGACACAATCAACCGCTATAAATCCAGACTGCGGATAAGTTGGTGAGGAGGGAGCGCCCGAAGGCAACGTTTGGAAGAACGGTAACCCTGACCTCAATCGACCCGCAGCATTGATAACCCTGTTTGAAGTGTGGATGAATATGTCGAAAAGGCCCGCACGTCCGTGCATCAATGGTCTCTACGGCTTGACCCTTGACGGAGAGACTTTGGAGCGGACGACGATCAGCCGTGTCTATCGACCCACACAGAGACATTTTTTTGAATTAGGTCTTTGCCGAGGCAGTACGAACAACGAGCGCCAAACCCGTCACCAGGAATAACGTTAATCTCAAATGTCGGTAACCTTTGCCACAGCGACCCACTATCGACAGCGGGTAAAATTCGGGCAGGAAATGGTTCGGCCTATCGGCCTTGTCAATCCTGTTATGTCATCGCGTCATTCCTCGCATGTCAAACTATGGCAATACGGATAAGATGCGATGTCGGAGTGTGATTCCTGTTGCCAGTCATCACGCGGGGATCGAACCCCACTTCAGCCGAGACCAAAGCTCACCACGAGAACCGAGCATCATTCGACCCGTATTGATAAAAAGAGCCTATCACAGATTGTTCTGACTGTCTATTACCCATTGTGACCCTGGTAACATCTCGTAGGGGCGCAGCGTGCTACGCTCTACAAAACCAATGCCAAATTGTCGATGTCATGAGGGCATAGCAGGGCGCACACCCCCTCTTGCGCCATGCCCCCGTCAGGTGAACTCAATTTACAACTTGCCGAGCACAAATTCGCTCATGACCGACGGAGCGCTGGTATCGAAGCCAACCACATCCAGCATCCCCTTGTCATTCGGGTCAGCAATCGTGATATTGGTGGCGGTCATCCCGACCACGACCAGCTTGGCATCGATGCTCATCTTCTGACGATATTCCTTCAGCGCCTGAGACGGATGTCCCCGCGTCCCGACCCATGTTTCGCTGTCGGTGTAGACGTAAAACGCCTCCACCTTGATCTTGCGATCCAGCGCGTAGTACATCGGAGCCGCACAGTCCGTCGAACCGAAGGACAGGTTGCCAATCGCCTGAATGACGGTATCCAGGCGCATCTTGCCCGTGATATTCAGGGGCGTCAGTTCACTCTGGAAGGCCGCAAACCAGTAATTGGACTCGGTGCGGGCCGTGACCAGGGCCATCGCCGCACTCGCCTCACGCGGGGTCAGACCCGCAATCCCGGCAATCACGCCCCCGCCCATCGATCCCGACACATCCAGCGCCAGCATCGTCGCCTTGTTGGTCGGTGTAATCGCCTGGAACGCCAGATCAAAGGCACTGTCGAGCGCATCAATCACCTGCGGCACAGGAATCCACTCCTGTTCACCAACATGCCAGGGGTTGCCCCCTTTCATGCCGAAGCCCTTGGCATACACGCGCATCGCCGACAAAATCGCAATCGGATGCACGCGGGCCTTACGCAAACGCTCAACGTTGGTCAGCTCTGCCGCGACCTTTTTGGCGGCATCGCTCCCTGGCATGAGCAGCTTAACCTTGCTCATCACGCCCAGGTTGCGGATCATAGCCGTCATCGGCATATCCTGGAGCAGCGCCTCCCACACGGCTGTGCTGCGAAGCGCCTCGGTAGGCAGCGCCTCACGCGGCAGACGATACTCACGAATCAGCTTGAGAATTTCCGCTTCATCGCTTGCCTTCTGCACCCGCTCAAACGCATGGATGAAGGCCAGTGCCGTATCTTCCGGGATCGCCTCATCGGTCGCCCAGGCCGCCTGATCGCGCTTGGTGATCCACTTGAACAGGGCATCATGCGTCTTTGTAGTCGGTGTCGGATGCGCCTTCCGCAGCGTATCCATGTGCGACCACCCTCCACGCTGACGATACTTGACGATCTGATACGCCAGATCACGCGGGGTATAGCTGTTGTACCAATCGCCCACGGCACGGCGCACGCTGCGTCCCCATCCGCGCATAGACTGAATCGTCTCGACAAAGGCAAAGAGGTGTGTCCCGATGCGGCAAACCTTCGGCACAGCATCAAAGGCTGCTTTCTTGGTCGCCTCATCGCCCACAGACGCCGCCAATGCCAGCGCAAAGATCGCCGGATCATTCTTGGGCGCACGTCCCCCTTCGGAAATCGTGACGATTTCGTTGACAGCGCGGACGCCATCCTCTTGAATGCAGGTGAGGACGTTCTGCGCGTTTTCGACGGTCAATGTGCGCTCGTCCACATAATAGGTGCCGCCCTCCGAGCCGAGGATGAGGAAGCGGCGCAGTTGTTCCCAGGGACTGACCGTCCATGCATAGCCGCCCGCATGATTTGGCATCTGCTTGGTGCCAGGAATGGGCTGGTTCTGTGGGGTATTGCGTGCGTTCAAAACATCCTTCAAATACGGCTTCATCGGCGCACCTTCCTTGTGTCTGTTTTGGCGTCGGGTAAATCACTGTGATGGTTATATTTTTGAGGATAACCCATTCACTTCGACCCGACATACAGCATCATAGCACGGGTCTTATGTGTGTCAATAGGGGTCACATAGGTTCATGAGAGTTATAAGGGTTTCTGGACAAATTAGGGATAACGTGAGGTTCGTAGGGGCGCAATGCATTGCGTCTCATAATGATATCGTGTGGACACGGCCTGCCGTGTCCACACATTCGGACGAGGCGGGCCTCGTCCCTACAAAAAGGCCCAGGCTCGCACAATTTCTTGATGACTGTCCGTTTATAATGAGGGCAGTGGTACACTTGAGAGGCCAGCAGAATTTATTGCCTTTGGAAAATCTCATTTTGGCTCTCAGATAATTTTTACGTGAATGAGGTTTAGATGCAGCGCATACGAGACAATTGGTCGAGCTTCCGCAGCGCCCTGTTTGAGCGCACCAATACCGACGAAGAAGCCTGGGTCGATCATGAAGCCATCATGACCCCGCGTGAGGCCCGCCTGGATCGGGCGGCACTGTGGCTGCGCGGTACGGCGATCCTGCTGCTGGTGCTGGCTGCTGCCCTGCTCGTGCTGCTGGCCGTCACAGGCCAGATGAGCACGATACGGGCGCTGGCACTCGCAGGGACAACTCTCCCCGACGATCTGGCCCTGATTGCGGCGCTGGTGGGGCTGACGATCAACGCTGGCATCATCCTGATTCTGGCAGTAGGGACGCTGGCACAGGAATTCTGGACGCTGCCCCTGCTCGTGCTCACTATCATCGCCAACCTCATCGGCCTGATTGCGGCGCAATTTTTCGCGGGTGTGCTGGTGATCGTCCTTCTAGGCGTCGTCGGGCGCTGGCTCCTCGCTGATTGGCGGGCCTTCCATCTCAATCCGGTGGCGGTGAAAGAACTGCGCGGACGGATGCGCGGTGTACGGGCCTTCGCCATCATCACCGTCTTCCTGATCATGATGAGTAGCTTCACCCTGATTCTGTATATTTTGCAGCTTCCGAGTATCCTGGGCGCACGCACCATCATCACGGGCGAATTGGGGCGCGTGCTGTTCACGGGCGTCGTCGGGGCCGAACTGATTATGATCGTGTTCATCGTGCCTGCGCTCACGGCGGGCGCTGTGGCGGGTGAACGCGAACGCAAGACGTATGATCTGCTGCAAACCACCCTCCTCCCTGCGCCCTCATTTCTCGTCGGCAAGATGGAATCAGCCCTCGGCTATATCGTGCTATTGCTCTTGAGCGCGATTCCGCTGCAAAGCATCGCCTTCCTCTTTGGCGGCATCAGCGAGTCCGAGGTGCTGCTGGCGTTCATCGTCCTCGCCATGACTGCGCTCATCCTGGGCGCGATGGGCCTGTATTTCTCGGCCCGCACAGATCGCACGATTACCGCGACCATCCGCGTTTACACGATTGCATTGGCTGTGATCTTTGCGCTGCCGATTGTGTCGGTCATCCTGTTTCGTACAGCCTTCGGGCGGGCGGTGGCAGGCGTGGCGGTTGGCGGGGCCTCTCCCGCTCTGGAAGCCCTCAGTATCTACGTCGATATGATCCTGAACAGCCTCAACCCGGTGACTGCCGCCTATTACACGCAGCAAATGCTCGTCAATCAGCAGCAGATGGCCGTGATGTCAGTGCAGTTGCAAACGACAGGCGGCACGATTCCGATCATTGCGCCCTGGATTTTGCTGGTTGTGATCTACCTGATTCTGACCGCCGTTTTGCTGCTGCTGGCCGTTCGTCAGATGCGCGGCACAGGGCGCGTCATGCAAGACGACTCAGATCGTCAGACGCCCGCTCTTGCCGCATCACAAACACAGCCACTGTAGGGGTTTGGCGTGCCAAACCCCCCGTTATCAGAGAAACGCCGTAAGACCCCTGGCTTTAGACATGGGGATATAAGGCGTAAGGGTTGCGCTTTTCTGGTAATTTGTTAAACTCTTATTAGCACCTTAACAAAGGACTGAGAGCGGTTGTGTGGGAACGTCTTCCCGCACGTAAAATCAGGCAAGCATACAAGGTGTGTCTGGGCGGAAGATGGCATAAAGGCCCGCCGCCGATAA
>DAOTUR010000037.1:0-2260 GCA_034436915.1 Anaerolineae bacterium | reverse complement strand
TGGGATACGGCCTTAAGCTCGTTTTATCCTCATATTCATTATGTGGGCGATGAATTAGCGCAACATTATGAGCAGAATGCCGACCAACCCATTGACATCTTGACACGCTGCAGCGAGTTCTCCTGGCGAATTCACAATTATCTTGTCTATCGTCGTAATATCCTCTATGTGTTCAAGGAAGGTCATCACCAACCCGTTCGCCTGAGTTGGCTGACGATGGGACTAAAGATCTTTCAGGAACAAGCTGATTCTACACGTGAAGCGCAGACTTGGTATGTAT
This sequence comes from Anaerolineae bacterium, assembly GCA_034436915.1. Taxonomy (GTDB): domain Bacteria; phylum Chloroflexota; class Anaerolineae; order Aggregatilineales; family Phototrophicaceae; genus JALHOR01. Next base: position 1,980 of record DAOTUR010000037.1, on the reverse strand, counting down.
TAAGTCACGTCTATGATGGTATGGGCCAAGGCCCTGTCGCCTTGAGTGCTCTTGAAACCAGCTTAAAAATTTATCAGCAGTTGAACGACCCGCGTTCGATCGCCGTCACCCAAAGTTCGATGGCGGATTTGTACGTCAAGTTGGGGCGGTGGAACGAGGCGCTGGCGTTGTACGAGGAGTCGCTCGCCACCAAGAAGCAGTTGAACGACCCGCGTGCGATCGCCGTCACCCAAATCAACCTCGCGCAGCATTTTATTAACCGTCAGGAAAGCTTACCGAGAGCCATCACCCTGCTTTGGGCGGGATACGAAACGATTGAGCGTTTGAATAATCCACGTGAGATTGCACAAGTTCAAGGCATTCTCACATCACTCAAAACAACATTGGGGACAACCGAGTTTGACAACTTCTGGCAGGCCGCTTTTGGTCGTGCCTCGCAACCGGACTGGTTAATGAAGGTCAAAAATCCTGTTGAGCCATCGTCTCAAGCCGATCAAGCCGCTCAGGTGATGCAGCAGTTGGCGCAGATTTACCAGCAGCAGGGTGCAGACGCAGTGCGTCAAATGCTGGCGGGCAAGATGCCGGATGAGGTCATTGAGCAGATTATGGCGCAGTTGGCCGCGCTGCCTACCACCACCTCTGTCCAGAACACCCTCCCCGCTGACACGATCCAAACGCTGACCCAAAACACCACTGCGGTCAAAACAGGTGTGCCAGATCAATTGGCTGACTGGCGAGCGACGCTGGTCAACGCACGGACAAAGTGGATGACACAAGGAGATGATTGGGCTATCGAAGTCGCGTTTGTCGAGGCGCTCCTCGCCATCCTCGATGACCAGACGCCCACTCTGCCTGCTGACAATCCCTACACTGAGGCGGTGCAGCAGGTCATCACAGCGATTACCAATTTTAAGGAGAACTCATCATGAGTGACGAGAAGAACCCGAAGATCAACATCAGTGGCAATATGCAGGGCGGCATGGTCAATATTGGCGGGACGCAAACATTTCACGGCACGGTGACGATTACGATGGGCGACATGACGCAGACGATCCAGCAGGGGACTGCCGCGCCGAGCGATAAAGAGGCGCTGCAAGCCCTGGTCGATCAACTGCGGGCCGCGATTGCCGCCGCCCCGATTCCGGCGGAACACAAGGCCAGCGTCGAGCGGGTCGCCAAGCGCACCGAAGAACTCGTCAGCGAGGTCAGCAGCGGCGAGATCGACAAAGAGGCCATCGAGAGCAAGGCGAACCTGCTCAAGAAAGCGGCTGAAAACATCAAGGATGTGCTGCCGACTGCCGTGCTCATCGGTGCGAGCATCGTCGCGCAGGTGTTGAAGATGGCTGGACACTAACATTTGTGCTTTAGGGTCGGGGGTAACGCCATTTCATCCCTGACCCACTCCAGCATCAGCGGCGATTCGCCTTCGGTGAGATTGACCTATCAACAATCTGAATCGGCACGGTGACGTTGTTGGTGGTCAGCGTCACACCTTTGCTCAGGCTGGCAATACCCCGTTTTTATGGTTCTTCCGCGCTTTGATGTTGTTGGCGAATCACTCAAACAAGTTCAGAAACCGGATTTTTAGAGCAAAAGCTTCCAACATCCAGCTCAAAACGATCAATGTTTCATGCGTGATTTGCGTTCGCCAAAACATGACCTATACATATACCGCTTTGTGGCGGGAATGTGTATAGGTCATGTGCTGCGACGGGTCTTCTTTGGTCATCAGTTGCCCACTATCGGGAGCAGGGCAGGCGACTACTTGCAATAGGAGGCTGTCATGCTGAATACCTTTGAGTTTTACGATATGTGGGTTCGCATTTCCCCGACACCCGATGGCGTCACCACCGAACTGTCATCCGACAAGACGTTTCCCGCCGACGATACCACCATCTATCACAGCCGCAGCCGTTCGCCTTACTGCATCGCGGCGCTGCTGGCAACGGATCTCGATGTTCAGTGGGCTTATGAATTGGA
>DAOTUR010000036.1:0-1892 GCA_034436915.1 Anaerolineae bacterium | reverse complement strand
CCATCGTTGAGGCAGCGGCGGTACGCCGCGTTATGACCTCCGTGTAAGACGAGGAACGTCTTTTTTTCCAATTTGGAGGCACTAAAACATGGTAAAACGCTTCAGTTTGTTCACGCTGTTTCTGCTCGCGTTGGTAGCGGCTGTTCCGTCGTTCGCTCAGGATGCGGCTGTTGATTATGAAAACGTTGACCCGACGGGGCAGACGGTTGTGTTCTGGCATCAGCACACAGGCGCTCGTGCCGAATCTCTGGACGCCATTGTCGCGGACTTCAATGCCACGAATGAATGGAAGATCACCGTCGAAGCCACCAACCAGGGCAACTACGATGATATCTACCAGAAAATGACCTCGGTCATCGCCAGCGGCGGCCAAGGAATGCCCAACCTGGTTGTGGCCTACCAGAACCAATCCGCCACCTACCAACTGACCAACAGCCTGATTGATATGAATGCCCTGGTCGACAGCACCAAATGGGGCCTGACCAAAGAAGATCAGGTGGATTTCTTCCCTGGCTTCTTCAATGCCGATGTGTTCCCGACCTTCGGCGGCCAGCGCCTGGGTTTCCCGCCGAATCGCTCGATGGAAATGATGTACTACAACGCCGACTGGCTCAAGGAACTCAAGGCCGCTGGTGCAATCACATTTGATGGTGCGCCCCAGACCCCGGAACAGTTCAAAGAAGCGGCCTGCGCTGCGGTGAAGAACCCGTTCAGCAAGACCAAAGGCGACAAAGCCAACAGCATCGGCTATGAACTGAGCACAGATGCCTCACGCTTCGCCTCCTGGACATTCGCACATGGCAGCGATATTTTCAATGCCACCAAGAACGAATATACCCTCAACACCGATGGCGCTGTCGCGGCCTTGGCCTTCATTCAGAGCCTGTATAAGGACGGCTGCGCTCGCACTGTCACCGAGAACTTCGGCGATCAGACCAATTTCGGCGCAGGCACAACCCTGTTCACCGTCGGCTCAAGCTCCGGCATCACCTTCTATGAGAAGGCTGTTGCTGATGGTGCAGCCTTCGATTTCAGCGTGGATGCCATCCCCCACACCACCAAAGACCCGGTTCAGAACCTGTACGGCGCGTCGGTCAGCATCCCCAAGACCACCCCGGAGCAGGAATTAGCGGCGTGGCTGTTCGTGAAGTTCTATACCAATGCCGTGAATCAGTCCAAATGGGCAACGGCCAGCAATTACTTCCCGGTTCGTGCCAGCTCTGCTGACTCCCCCGAAGTGAAGGACGAACTGGCGACCAACTCGGTCTACAAAGCCGCCTTCGATCTGCTGCCTTTCGGCCAGCCCGAACCGTCCGTCCCTGGCTATGATGCCGTGCGTACCGAGATGCAAAATGCAATGGTGGCGATTGCCGACGGTGCAGATGTCAAGGAAACCCTTGACGCGCTGAACGTCACGGCGAATGACATCCTCGCCAGCCAATGACCTCTCGTTTTGAGATGATGTAAGCGAAAAGGGCGGCCCTGGTGGGTCGCCCTTTTTGTTAGATGGACATGATAATGCCATTCGTCACAAACAAAATGTATTTTGGCGTAGGGACAGGGCCTGCCCTGTCCATTTTCACGCGATGAACGGACAGGGCAGGCCCTGTCCCTACATGAATCATGCATAACATTTTGCATTATCAAACGGTCTCTTAGACATGATAATGTCAGATACCCCACGCCTAAAGGCGGGGGCTTGCAGTTATGGCGGGATTGAAACCCAAAACACACACCGCGTATGGCGGAATGACTGCCGCCCGGCGTCCGATATTGACCGCCGCGTTCGTTGTTTGCTCCGCTAACTGTTGCCCGGACGGATGCCCGCTGTCTTGAGCGGCCTTTAACACCTCATCTAGGCTTTCCTGATGTTACGTGTGGCAAGACTTCGC
>DAOTUR010000035.1:0-3807 GCA_034436915.1 Anaerolineae bacterium | reverse complement strand
TTGCGAAGCGGGGAGGGGTTGGGGTGGGGTGGGGTCTTATCCTCCTACGCCATCCATGACGGCGGCGTGACGGGCATCCGCAGCATTCGCAGCAGCGATTCGACTTCGACCCAGGTGTCTTTGGCCTTCGCCAGATCGCCCTGCTGGACATACAAATGAGCCTGCACGCGCCGCACCCCCAGCAGCAGCCGCTTTGAATAGGAGTTTTGCACCAGCGCCGCCGCCTCTTGAAGCTTCTCAGCGGCCTTCTCAGGCTGCGAGACCAGTTCGGCTTCGGCCAGCACCGTCAGCGCATTGATCAACAGTGGCGGGTGATCCTGGGAGCGAATGCTGTACAGTGCCCGATACAGAATCACGGCGGCTTCCGTCGTGCGATCCAGCAGATTCAATGTCTCGCCCTTATGAATCTGGAATTCAGCCTCCATCAGCGGGTCTTTCAACTGGGCGCTGCGATCCAGGGCCTCATCGTGCAGCGTCAGGGCGGCCTCCAGCGTATCCAGACTGCGTGAGCACAGGGCAATACGATCTGATTGCAGCGCCACCAAGCGTGGCAGATGCAGCGGCTCGGCCAACTGACGGCCTTCCAGCAGGGCGGCAACAGCGGGCTTGATATCATCCACCAGCAGCAAAAAGCGGCCATAATCGATGCGATAGGCGGCTTCGGTGGCGGTGTCGCCCACGCGCCGGGCAATGTCAATCGACTGCTGAAAGAAACTCTCCGCCGAATCCATATCCCCGGCATCGGTATAGGCATTGGCACACTGCACCAGCACCGCCGCCTTCTGCGCTTCATCCTGGATATAGCTCAAACGAGTGAGCGCCTGTTCATAATCTTTGAGGCCGCGCTTGCCCTGGCCCATCTGCTCGCGCACATCACCCATAAAACAGGACGTGAGTGCCATGCGACCATGCGAGGTCTCGTGCTCATACAGGGCATAGGCCGCCTGCGCCTGCTCCAACGCCGCTTTCAGATCGCGCCGATGCTCGTAAAACCGCGCCAGTTGCATCTGCGTATGCGCCGCTTCCAGAGGCAAACGAGCGGCGAGGGCCATGCGATACGCCTGCTGATACGCCTCTGTCGCGGCTTCGTGCTGACCCTGAGAGGCGAGAACGGTTGCCAGGGTGCGGCTGGCTGTGAGGCCAAAGGCATCGCCTGGCAGATCCGGGGCCGCCAGTTGCAAGGCGCTGCGGGCCTCATCGAGGCGGCCTGTGCGCTGCAACGCCATGCCCAGAATCGCATTCAGGCGGGCCGTAAGCGGCTTGTCCGTCTCACGCGGCGTGATGACCAGGGCTTCACGCACTTTGTTGACCGCCCCCAGAGCATTGCCCGTCCGCAGCATCGTCAGCGCAAGATCGGCCAGGGTGCGGGCATAGGCCACGCTCTGCTGCTGTGCGGCGGGATACAATGCCAATCCCTCAGTGTAGTGCTGATAGGCAGTGGCATAGCTACCCGCTTCCAGCGCACGCGAGGCCAGTAACAGCGTCGCACGGCGGATAAAACGCCGATGATTCAACTGCGTGGCTTTGGCATGAGCATTTTGCAAGACGCCCTCGGCCTCGGTGGTTTGACCGCCCTGCATCAGCGCCTCACTCAAGCGAATGAGAAAGTACGGAACCAGTTCAATATCTCCGACGCCTTCCAGCTTGGGGATGGCCTGCCGAAACAGATGAATCGCATAGCTGGCATTGCCTTCCAGCAGATAGACATCCGCCAGATGCGCCTCAGACCGCGATTCAGCGCCCAGCGCGTGGACGCCGCGTGCAATTTTGCCCGCCTGCTCAAAGGCCGCCCGCGCCTCCTCAACCCGCCCCGTTGCCTGCAACAGAACGCCCAATGAACACATCGTATACGCCTGGGGCGCACGATGACGGGTGGTCTCAGTATGCTGCTTCATCTCCAGAATGATGCGCTCGGTGTCGGCAAAGCGCCCCTGCTCGATGTAAATATCAGCCCGACTCAGCACAATATCGACTTTGAGCGTGGGATGATTCTGCTCCTCAGCCAGCGCCTCGGCCTCCTGGAGGGCCAGAAGCGCCTCATCATACTGCTCCGCATACACCGCCCGCCGTGCGATCAGCATCGTCGCCACAAGAGGCGTAGGTTCTTCAGGCGTCGGGGGGCGGGTGAGCCAGACAAGAAAACGCTGCCATACATTCACGTGAAACCCCTTCAGGATTATTAACGTTCCTCAATCATGCCTGAAAAAAGGCAAAAGAACAAAAAAGCCCTCGTTAAGGAACAAGGGCCAAACGACATCCCGTACAAGCGTGAGATGTCAGCAAGAGGATGGGGAGAGATTATGGGTAGATGCCGCGTGTGGTCACGGCGTTGGCGACGCGCTCGATGGCTGTCACCTGAGCGGCTGTCCGCATATCGATCTTGAGGTCTTCCGCCCGCTGCAATGTGCGATCATACGCCTGCATCATGATGCGGTTCAACTGATGGAACACGGCCTCTTTATCCCAGAAGAAGGCTTGCAAATCCTGCACCCACTCAAAGTAGGAGACGATCACGCCGCCGGAGTTCGCCAGAATATCCGGCACAATGAAGACGCCTTTATCATTAAGGATGTCATCGGCTTCGGGTGTGGTCGGGCCGTTCGCACCTTCGATGATGAATTGGGCTTTGACATCATGAGCATTGGCCGCTGTGATCTGGCCTTCCATCGCGGCGGGGATCAGCACATCGCAGGGCAGCACCAGCAGTTCGGCATTGGTCACGCTCTGTGCGCCAGGGTAGCCCTGGAGCGTCTTGTTGGCATTGGAGTAGGCCGTAACAGCCGGAATATCCAGGCCCTTTTCGTTGTAGATGCCGCCGTAGACATCGCTCACCGCGACCACGACAAAGCCCAGTTCGTGAGCATAGGCCGCTGCGTTGGAGCCGACGTTGCCGAAGCCCTGCACCGCCACTTTGATGCGGCCTGGTTCGGTGAAGCCGTGATGCTTGAGCGTGGCTTCCATGCACATAATCACGCCGCGTCCGGTAGCCTCATTACGGCCTTCCGAGCCGCCGATTTGCAGCGGCTTACCCGTGACCACCGCCGGAACAGAATAGCCGACGGTCATGCTGTAGGTGTCCATGAACCACGCCATCACCTGAGCATTTGTGCCCATATCCGGCGCGGGAATATCCATCTGCGGGCTGATGAGCGGCACGAGTTCCGAGGCATAACGACGGGTCAGGCGTTCCAGTTCGCCCAGGCTCAGAGTACGCGGATCAACCACCACGCCGCCCTTCGCGCCGCCATACGGCAGACCGACGAGCGCACATTTCCAGCTCATCCACATCGCCAGCGCCCGCACTTCATCCAGCGTGACTTCGCTGCTGTAGCGGATGCCGCCTTTGGACGGCCCCATCGCAGTCGTGTGATGCACGCGATAGCCCGTAAACATTTCAATGTGACCATTATCACGGCGCACCGGAAAATTCACGGTGAATTCGCGCCGGGGGTAGCGCATATATTCAAGAATATCATCAGCAATCTTGGTGTAACGGCTTGCGCGATCATATTGGGACAGCGCAGTTTGGTAAGCGTCAAGGTGTTCACGGGCCGGCATTGCGACAACCATACAAAAATTCTCCTGAAATTCCATCACTTTGTGACAAGTATAAGGGCTTTTCCCTGAAAGAGAATAGAGAGTTATATAAACTGTCTATAAATTTTGAGTTGTATTCATGCAGATTGTATAAGGCCATTTTTACCCCTGAATCAAAACAGGTCAGCGATGCTCGCTGACTTGTCTGGAAGATTGTCAAATACCCCACGCCTAAAGGCGGGGGCTTGCAGTTGTGACGGGTTTTGCACC
>DAOTUR010000034.1:0-2131 GCA_034436915.1 Anaerolineae bacterium | reverse complement strand
GCTCAAGTGCATCGATTTCGAGGCGTGACATATCCAGCAAATCGTTAATCAGCCGCATGAGATGTTCGCCGCTTTGGTAGATTTGATTGATGTCTTTCCGCGTGCTGTTGGTGAGTCCGGGTTGTTCTTTAAGAACCATCTGGCTGTAGCCCAGAATCAGATTAATCGGGTTGCGCAGTTCGTGGCTCACATTGGCAAGCAGCAGGGTTTTGAGCCGATCCGCTTTTTCCGCAGCCGCCTGCGCCTGAATGGATTGTTCGTACAGGAGAGCGTTTTGCCCAGCAATTCCCACTTGATCGGCCAGAAGTTGCAAGCCCAGAAGTTCAGGCCGGACATGCTGCACCCACTGCGAACTGTGCAAATCCAGTACCCCGACCAGTTTCTTGTTGTAGCGAATGGGCAGGATAGCGCGTGAACAGGTACGCGGATACGCGCCTTCAGAGGGATATTGCAGGCTGTGAAGAGAATCGGGAATAAAGATCGCGCTCCCTTGCATGACCACCTCGCTGATCAAGCCCGCCTGCTCAAGGGGGATTTGACCCTCTGGGCCTGCATCTGTCTGGGGGTATTCGCGGCGGAACCAGCGCCCGAGCGCGTTCCACTCATAAATATAGATCTGGTTATAGTGGTAGTGCTCCCGAATGAGCTTCACCACCTGGCCGAGAAGTTTCTGCCGCTGGAGCAGACTGCCCACCTGCCGATTGATGGCGGAGACCGTTTCCAATTGCGTGAGACGAAACTGTTCGGCGCGGCGGTTAATCCCCACCAGGCGCGTGGGAATATCCGCAATCGCGATCAATTTTTTGAGCGCCAGCTCGCTCACATTCTCGGCTGTCACCAGCGAGGAGCGAATGCTTAAGCGGGGCGGTGTTGGAAGCCCTTGAACGATATTGTAAGCCGTATCCATCGCCTCACGTCCAAAGTTGGCGATGTCGGTATCGATGGTGGCACTGAGACTGCCGTCCGCAATGGCCGCCAGCGCGAGGGGGTCGCCATTGATGCCGACAATCACGGTCTCAGGCGTCAGCAGACCGTGTCTCTGCGCGATATCACGGGCCGCCAGCGCCAAGGGGTCTGAAATCCCCACCAATGCATCCACTGGGGCGGCAGCCTGTTTAAGGGCCTTCTCGATCACCAAGCAGGCTTGATCATACGCCCAGGGCGCGGGGATGTGCTGCCATGTCAATTCAGGGAAATGCTTAAAAACACCGCTTATGGCCTCGACGCGATCTCGCCCGCCCTCGCCCCCCGCCGCCCCTATTCCGCCAATGACGCATGCGTTCCCCCGGCCCTTGAGCCGTTCGGCCACAAATCGCCCGGCCAGCAGGGCGGATTCGGCATAACCTTCAAAGGAAATGAGATCCTTGTGTCTGAGAGCCGAGGTGGTCAATTGGATGATGGGGAGGCCACGACTCACAATTTGTAAGGCCATTGGTTCTGTCATATAGGTCGAAATGAGCACTGAAAGCCCAAAAGAGAGAATATCTTCGCTGAGCTTTAGCTCGCCTCCCTCAGGGTGTCCCACAAACTCCAGCATTGATTCCAGCGGAACCAACTCGACAGGCAGTTGCTGGCCGCGAAGATAGATTGCCTCACTAATTTGTACCCAATACGGGTCGGTGGGTAAGATCCAAATGCCAATGCGTGGGATCTTAATCATAATTTTTTGTCACATCCAAATCTAAGTTGAATCGACATTTTAACACACCCAAATCAGACCTCTGACAGACAAGGCGCATCTTTCTGAAGGGCAAATAGCGTTTGCCCCTTGAAATCTCACCGATTAAAATCATTTTAGGCTTTTCCAAGGAACTAAATCGTCCAAAATAGGTGGGCAGCGACACCATAAACACAAACCGTAGTTCTTACTTTGGACAGCTTTTTAACATGTAAAAGCCTTAATTAAAGATGAGATGCTCATTTTTAATATCTGATATTATCGATGCCTAGATTCCTTCTCCCTATAATGAAAGAGCCATGTCTTCTGCATTAGTATTAACGGACAACCACTACTGGACTTTGCACATGACACGTTTGGATTAATCGACTTCGGTGAGTACGAACTCTCAAAACCTATCAGACTTTTCGCATATCACTGGAATCTTGACAGATGCGAAAAATACAGCTTATG
>DAOTUR010000033.1:0-15403 GCA_034436915.1 Anaerolineae bacterium | reverse complement strand
CATCCAGCGCCATGCGATAGGGATTGTCTGTTTTGATGGGCCGCGAATTGCTGGTTGTGTCATAAGCGGTGTTGTAATCGAGCAAAAAGGGCGTCGTCCAGCCCTGCCCAAACGGGCCTGTCCAGCGCGTGCCACGACTGTTATAGCTGCGGGTCAGCGCCAGATCAATCCAGCCGCCATGTGCAAAGGCATCCGTCAGCGCTACCCACAGATTGCCATTGGCGGCGTTGGGCGTGCCGTTAGGCGCACAGTTGGCCTGCGGCAAAATATTCGACACCGGGTAGCATTCGCCGCCCAGATTATTGAGCGAACGCGCCGCGAAGCCATCCTGATCCGGCAGCGCCCGACCATCAAACGCAGGATCACCGGGCGGCGTAATCATTTCCAGGTAGCTGTCCTCAGCGGGCAGCATCAGGCGCTCCTCACCTGCCACATCACCCTGCGGCTGATAGACGATGTGGATCACATCGCCAAGCGCCTCAAAACGCTGCAAGGCTGCACCGGAGCGGGTGGTCTTGCCACGCGGCGCATCGAGAAATTCAAGCGCAATCACATCATCGGTCAGGCCAAACACGCGCATATTGAACCAATCCAGCACCACCTGTGCGCCGAGATCCGCCAGAGTCGCATCCACACGGCCCGGATAATTCTCTCCGGGCGGCTGGCTGGTGAAGGTGAGATTGGTGGATTGCAAACTCAATTCTCGCTCACCCACCAACAGCAGATGCAGCACGCTTCGCAGCAGAGAGACTTCGCTCTTGTCGCTCACCCCCGTCCAGCTCATCGTGAGAGTGTGTGACACCAACTCGTTATTGGCATTCAGCGCGTTGATTTGCAGCGCGAAGGCATCCAACGACCCCTTGATGGACAGCACGCGATCCTGCGGCGCGGTGGCGGCCACAAACGAGCGTCCATCCTTCAGTTTGAAGCCTGTACACTCATTCGTGATCCACAGGCCGTAGATATCCGCGCTGTTGATACTGATCTTAGTTCCATCGGGGAAGGTAAGATTGTTGAGCAGCAGCGTCCCCTGGCTGCCCGCCAGATTGCCTTGAAAAGCAAAATTTTCGAGGAAGAAAATGCGATCTGTGCCGTTGTTAATCGCCAGATCGCCGCCCAGGAGCGCAATATTTTGCGTCCAGCCGCCCGTATACAGGGTATAAGTGCTCTGGCTGGAAAAAGTTTTATTGGGGAAATAGACCTGTGAGCCGTCGCTGCGCTGCTCATTGACCTTGCCAATCGCGCCCGGATGAAAGCGGTACTGCACGCCTGTCACCGTCATACTCATCAGGCCGTTGGCCCCGATGGGCTGCACCGAATAGGGCTTGCCATTGGAGGTCGAGACTTGGGGGTTGGGGGGGGCTTGCAGCGACAGACCGCTCACCGTGAGACGATAGGCCGCCTCAGATGGATCAGCCACATGGACGCGGCGCACCACCAGCGTATACGGCCCAACCCCGGCATCGATGGTGTAGGTTTGTCCGGCCTCAAGCCGCCGATAGCCTTCTGACGGGGCATACATCGCTCTGAACAGCGCAAATTCCAGCGGTGCGCCGCTCACAGCATCAATCATAAGCGTCAGTTGGCCTTCACTGGCAAGCTGGAATGACCAGAAATCAGCATAATGATCGCGGGCGAGTGTGCCGCTGGCGACGCCCTCTTGCAAGCTGCCTCCCCCAAGCGCAAAGTCATACGGGGTTCTATTCTGCTGCATCAGGATGCTGACGTCGGCACACTGCGAGGCCGCCACATCTTCCGCTTGAGCGCGGGCGGCAGATGCCAGCAAGCCCCAACTGACAACACAAAGCCACACGACAATGGCACGACTCATGCAGGACTCTCCCTCAAGCGGATGTGATCTGGTGTGGCCTAATGGTATCGGAGCGATGTATCAATCGGAGATCTTTTATGCCATCTCTCATCATTTCATGAGTGAGGGTATTGTTAACCTCAGTTTTGAATAGCACTGTTGCCCTTACCTCTCATCCTTTCCCACAAGGGGAGTGGAGTCAAAGCCCCTCTACCGCGAAGTGGGAGAGGGGTTGGGGTGAGGGTGAAAAGCAAGAATATACCCTAAAAACCTCTGCAAAACTCAGGTTTTTTATTGATTGAGCAGCCCTTTTACCTGATTACGAAAGCCCGAATAGATAAAACTATCGATCCTGATCAGCCCCGTGCGATTGAGGCAGTAAGTTTGATAGATTTGCACCGCAAAATCGTCCTGCTTATCGGTGAGGGAACGAGCAGGTTCATACGCGGGGTTGGACTGATCCAGTTGACTCTGTAACGCATCATAGGTTGTGGCAAACAGCTTACAGTCAAAGCTGGTATATGGCCCCAGTTGCTCACTAATAAACATCCTCAACAGGTCATCCAGCGGCGGCACAGGCGTCGCGGTTGAGACCGTTGGTGGAGGATCAATGCGCTGTTGTAACGTTGGTATTGCGCTGAGTGTCGCTGTCGCAGTGGGACGGGATGTTGGCGTTTGGGTGGCGGTCTCAGTCAGAGTCAGTGTCGCGCTGGCGGTTGGGCTGCTGGTCAGCGTTTGGGAGGGCGCAGCAGTGGTCGGCTGGACAATGACCAGTGGCGACGTGTTTGTGAGCGTGGCGACTGGCGTATCGCTGCTGGTCGGCGTCTGTGTGGCCGTGTCGGTCACAGAGGGTGTGGCGGTTGATGTTTTTGACGGGATCAGGGTTGAGGCGGCGGCAAGGCTCTCCTGCGTTTGCAATGCGGCCATCGCGGTCACAGACGTAGCCGTCAGCGAGAGGGAGGAGCGCTGTGTGACGAGCGTGAACAAAATCGCCCCTAGCAAAACGGCGATCACACCGCCTGTGCCGACGATGGCGTAAATCAAGCGTGATCCGCTGGGTGCAGGGACAGGTGAGACAGACGTGATGGGAGTCTCAGGGGTGTAGGGAAGATTGGCCGCCCCCGTCAGCATGGGCGTCAGCACACCGGGGCCAGCCCCGCTATTGAACTCATCCTGCGGACCGGGCATCCGCAGCACACCCGTCGCAGGCACATAGCCCTGCCCGGTTGACGGGAGATGCCCGCTCATGTCATTCATCGGCATGTTTTCAATGTGTGAGGCGTGAACCGCCTGAGCAAACGCATACGCCAGATGCCTGATATCGGGAAAGCGCTGATACGGGTCTTTGGCGATGGCCTGCATGATCACCCGATCAACAGCGGGCGTAATATCATTGTTGAGGGATGATGGCAGCGGTGGAGTCGACCTGATATGTTGCAGCCCGATATGAATCGGATCGCTGATTCTAAAGGGCAGTTGGCGCGTCATCATCCAGTACATGATGATGCCCACTGCATATTGATCTGACAGCGGCGTGGCCTCCTGCGATTGAAACTGCTCCGGGGCCATATATTCCGGCGTCCCCGGCTGGTTGATCACATCTGTCAACTGGGTTTGATACATCATTTTGGCAATGCCAAAATCACTCAGCACCGCCGACTGTGGGCTGTTGCGATCACGCAGCAAAATATTGGCGGGCTTCAAATCCCGATGAATCACGCCGCGCTGATGGGCATAATGCAGCGCTGATGCCATCTGCGCGACCAGTTCTACCGCCAGCCCGAATGTGAGCAGCCCACCGCCGTGCATGTAATCGTTGAAGCTGCCGCCCGCGAGATACTCTATCGCAAAATAAGGCCGTCCCTGGCCCAGTTCCAGATAGGCAAGCGGCGGATAAGCTTTGACGATATACGGATGCTGCAAATCAAACAGAAGTTGTGCTTCGGATTCAAAACGCGCCATCACATGGGGAAAGGGCAACCAGCGGGTTTGAATGACCTTGACCGCGTAAATCTGCCTGGTCGTAATATCTTCGGCTTTATAAACATCGGCAACCGCCCCCGCACCGAGGAATTCCATCAGTCGATAGGGGTGAAGGATGGCATTGACCAGCGAGTCCATACGTTGAGGAGTCATACTTTACTGCCCTTGTTGAGTACCATCAATTTGAAGCAGCACAGGGCAGCATTGCTCGTAACCCTTATTATCATACAACAAGCTTACGGACAAATGCGCGGCGGGATTTTCTTTTCGGATAGATAACTGTCCTGATTAAAAACAGCTTTTCACCAACATAAGTGTTGATGTGTATCGCCGTTTGCATCCTATGAGGCTAGAATGTAACTTGCTTTAATAACGCTCGATTGCGCCATCATGTCATAAAGCCCGCGATGAAATTTCGTGTGACCAAAGACGTGAGTTCATGTTACTATCATATCAATGCGATATACACTTCTCCAAAAATTTAATGTCTTTTCTAAGCTCACATATTTGATGTCGATACGGGGACAGCCATTTATGCCAAATTCCGATGATCGTACCACTCACACCACGCATATTTATGGCGGTCAGTTTGGGGCCAATGAAGTGCATGGCAATCAGACCGTCAATTTTGGCACGTCGGCTCAACCGCCCGCTCCACCGCAAGGGGCTGGCGGCCAACCCCCACGTCCCGAACCGTATAAGCCGACTCTCCCCTCGCCGCAAGGCAAAGGCGGCCTGTTCATCTCCTATAAAAGTGAAGATCGGCCCTGGGTTGAGGGCGCTGTGCGCGAGTTGGTGCAGCGCGGCGTCGTGGTGTGGTGGGATCAGATGAATCTGCCGATTGGCGTCAACTGGCGCGATACAATCCAGACAGGCGTGCAGGAGAGCAAAGCCTGTCTGCTGTTCGTCTCAGCGAAGGCGCTGGCCTCCGATGAGGTCAAGATTGAGTATCGTGCCTTCCTCAGCCAGAAGAAGCCCATCTACCCTGTCATGCTGGAAAATACCCCCCTCCCGATTGAATTGGCGGGCCTCCAGACCAAACCTTATACCCAGATCGCCCAGGTGATTGATGTGGTCAGTCAGTTCGTGCGTTAAAGAGACGCGCCATGTCTACCCCACTCGATACGCCTCCAACGTCCGATTCACAGCGGCCTGATCCCTCGCCTGATGAGGGATCAGGGACATACGAAACGCCTGATACGCCTGCGGATCACAAACCCGACGCAGAGAGTCACTTTCCACCACCCTACAGCAGCCCCACAGACGCGCCGCTGCCGCAAGACCTCTTTGGCCTCATGTACGATATGCTGCGCCAACTGCCGGAGATGCTCCGCCCCCAGGTGACGCAGTATATCTACGGCGGCTCGTTTGGCGCTGCGAATCAAACGGGCACACAAACCGTCCAGATGCATAACGCATCGCCACAGCCGCAAAATACGGCTACTACCCCGCCCGATGCAAGCCCCATGCCGCTCTTTGACAGCGTGAGCGCTGTCGAGACATGGTTCTTCAGCCTGCGCGATGATGAGCCGCTCACGTTTGAGATGCGGCTGCATGTGCTGGTGATGGCGGTCTTTTCGGGCAACAGTCTGCGCTTCATCGAATCGGCCAAGACCATTCTGCGCGATCAGATCACGATGGGCCGTACAGCGCCCAAGCCTGACGCCTCGGTCTTTGCCCGCAGCATCAGCGCTGTGCTGCACGCCACCGCGACTCAGGCGGCGACAGTGCCGCAGCACGATGGCCTGACGCAGGTCTACCGTTTTCGAGAAACGCACTATCAGATCATGGTGCTGCAATTCCTCAGCACAGCCCCCGATTTGTACGTCTTCCGTCAGGCGTTTCAGGCATGGCTCCGCACCATCTGCACCCAGAGCGACGCGACGCTGTATCAACTCGGCGCATCGCTCACGACGATGACGCGCATTCAGGCCGCGATTGGTCTGGGCGAGTTCGCCAAGCAGGATTTTAGCTACTACGACAGCACCCTCATCCAGCCCTGGGCAGAAACATGGTTTGCCGACGATCACACGCTGAATCATGTCACCGTGCTCGGTTGGGTGCTGTTTCAACTGGCGACGGACAGCCGTTATACCGATCAGGTGTATCAACGGGTGATGACGTGGGCCTCCACCACTTCGGCGGGCGAGACGCGCACGCTCAAGGAGCTGTCGCTCATCTGGACGGCCACGCAGATGATCAGTATGCTCGGCCTGCTGGACATGGAGCGCACGCTGCCCATCATCACGCAGTTGGCCGCCCAGCGCATCCCCGATCAACCTCTGTTCCTGCTTTTCCCACTGGTGAGCCTGTACAGCGCCGCATGGCACGCCAACTCTTTGCTCGATCTTTTCACAGATTGGCAGCGTCTGCCGCGTGACAATCCGACCCATGTGCATCGCGCCACTCTGGGCCTGCGCTATTTCCTGTTTCTGGTCGGCGGCAAGACACAGACCGACAGCCGCATGTCCCTCACATCCAGGGAGCCTGAGCCGAGTCTGGCTGTGCCGACGGATGCCCAAGCGATGGCAGAAAGACTTCTGCGCCGCGTGGGGAATGCCGATGAACTGATTCAGGCGACCATCTGGGATGTGATCCAGCGCGGCAGGCAGACAGGCACGCCGCATCCCGAAGCCAGCCTGGAATATCTGATCAAGTGTGTGCTGCGCCAGAATGGATCGGTGGTGGATCATATGATTGACTTACTGGGACAGTGGCTGCGGCTGGCCGATCAGCGGGCGGATGTGCGCGACAGCATCCTGTTGATGATGCGCCGAATCAAACGCGATCCCGCTGGAAATCGCATCATCGACAAGCTGTGCAAAGGTCGCGCCTTCACCACCAGTACAGCCGCCCGATTCCTCTTACAGGACTGATGACTGTCTCAAAAAGTGTTATTGAAGGAGAAGTTATGACAACGCCTCATCCCAACAATCGCACCTGGAACGATGGCCTTTTACGCATTGTTTCGCTGTCACGCGGCCAGCATCTTGATGCCACCCAGAATCCATCCATGCAGTTTTTGATCTTCCATCAGGTCAACGCGAAGATTGGGGCCAAAGACCCGTCAAATCTCTCGTTCAAACAGGCGGTGCGCCCCAATCAGCCCTTCCGTATGCCGCTGTGGAATACCGGGCATATTGTATGCATCGGCGTTGATCTGACGCAAAAACATGCTGATTTTGAGCTGATTCTCTATACCAGGCAGAGAATCAAAGGCGAACTCAAGGTTTCCATTGGCTACCGCGTACAATCACCGCTGGAGATCACACAGCACAGCGATGTCTTGACCGATTTATGGCTCTACTGCCAGGATGCCGCACAGCGCGTCGTGGGCGTGAAAAGCCATAACGACATCCCGATTGATCATGTGCGCGAGGCCCTGCTGCATATGAACACGGAAAAACTCGGTCTGAACGTTGTCGATGTTGTGCTGCCCTACCCGATCTTCTGGGACCCGTCTGTCGCGCATGTCGATACGACCATTGCCATTGAACACGCCAGGGCGCACCAGTCGCGCAATGTGATTCTGACGCAGATGGAGACAGATCGTCAGCGCCGCGAGATCATCGAGAACGAACTCGCCCGTTATGGCATCTATGACATTGAAACGATTGCCGATGTCATTGCGGCCCTGGATAAGAATGACTTGGATCTGGCGCGAGCCATCCATAAAGTTAAGGAGATGCGCCGCATCCGCCGCTATGAGCAGGATGAAAAAGACCGCAAGATGATTAAAGATCTGGCGGATCGTGACAAGCTCGACAGCTTCAACTGGCAGGATCTGGGACAGGGCGCGATTGATCGTCTGAACAGCGGGCGGCAGGAGGAGCAGCAACTCACCGGGGGACGCATGACTCCGACGCAGTCTTATCCCAATTATCATCGCGGCGTCCCGCAGAATGAGCCGCCCCAGCTCCCGACGTCGCAAAATCAGAAAAAAACCGGACAGCTTCCGCTGCTGCCCAATCCCGAATACACGGACAGCACAGGCCCGACGGCCCAGGGCAACCCTCACAAATTGATCGACAATGGAGAGGCCCCAGGGCAAGCCGCCCATGCCGCCCTTTTCGATTTAACCCATCACAGCGGGCGTTTTCTGCTGCGTTATCCCGTGACATATTTAGGGCGGCGGCCCAACGATAATCACATTGTCATCGCGGATGATCGTGTCTCACGCCAGCACGCCATTATTGAATTTCAAAGCGATATGTTTTACATCCGCAATCACGAGAAAATGCACAGTAACCTCGATACCCTGGTCAACGGTATTAAAGTTGGCAGCCAGCGTATCGCCCTGCATGATGGCAGTGAGATCATCATTGGGGAGGCGCGGTTGCAGTTTCGGCTTCAACGCAGCGGAGATTATTCGGATGGCAACAGCGAGACGCGCTTCGGCTGAACCAGGGCAACCTGTTCTTTCCCGACTCAACACATCCAGGTCATCACGGACGGCCAGGGGGTGCGACACAGAACGTGTCATTTTGCGTATGGGAACTCATATCCAGTTCAAACCTTATCTTGTCCCAACCTGTGAAATAATAAAGGCAGCAAGAAACGAGACTTCAGGAGCAAACCGATGAAAAAACTCTTTTCCCGTCCCTCGGTGATTGTGCTGATGGGCGTGATGATTGCGGGCCTCCTGCTGATCGCGCTCGTCCAAGCCAATCCCCCGCTTGCTCTCAACGCCTCCCGGACAGACATGATGTTACGAGCGCAGTCAACGGGCGTCATCCTAATAATGGGGATCGTCCTGTTTGGAGCGGCCTCCCTGATGATCCTCGTCATGTCGCTGTGGCTGCGTCTGACTCAGCAGCATCATGCGACCACAGGCGGCTTTACGACCTTTACCCCATCAGCAGCCTCGCGCAACACATGGACACCTGACGACACACAGAGCAAACCCACCCGCCCGGCCACTCTTCCCAATCGTCCTGTGCCAATGGCCCCGCTTGCCTATCTCGTCAGCCCCAATGGACAATCCATTGCCATTCAACGCGCTGATTTTGCGATTGGACGGCAGCGTGAGAATGATCTTGTCATCAAAGACCTGTACGTCTCACGGCGTCATGCCCGTATTGTGATGCAGCACGGCCATTTTATGCTGTGTAATCTCAGCAAGGTCGGGACTTTCGTCAATCAGGCCCCGGTGCATGAGGCCACGATTTTGCGCGGCGGCGAACAGATTCGCATTGGCTCGGCGGATTTTCATTTCGCGCTGCCCACGCAGCAGAGCACGTCTCAGTCGGCAGTCCGCTCGTGAGTTTGTCATTTCTCACTCACCGTCGTCTCAAATATTCCACCGCTTCGTAGGGATAAGGCCCGCCTTGTCCGAATGGTTGGACACGGCAGGCCGTGTCCCTACAAAACGCCATATCTCTATTTATCGTGTATACCTACACCCATCCCATCTCAAATTGAGATCGCAGCGCTTATGACGCCTCGACAATTCGCGCCTGCTCCACCACCGCAGCGGGCGTGAGACGCTGCGGGAGCGTCAGACTGCCATCGATATACAGGGCGTGCCATAGATGCAGCGTCAGCAGCGACCACAGCGGTTTGAGATGATAGCCTGTCCGGGACAGATGCTCCGTCACGAGGCGCGAGACAACATCCGCGTTGACCATGCCCGCCGCTGTAACATATTCCTTTGAGAGATAGATTTCGACCAGCGGCAAAAAGACCGTCCGCAGCCAATCCGATGTGGGCGGGATGAAGCCCCACTTGGGCCGATCCAGAATATTTTGCGGCACAAAGTCTTTAACAGCATCCTTGAACACAGCCTTGAACGTGCCACCGCGCAGCTTGTAGCGCGAGGGTAAGTGCAGCGCCAGATCGACCAGGCGATGATCTTCCAGCGGCGCACGCGCCTCAATGCTCATGAGCATACTCATCTTATCGACGCGCATGTTGCTGTCTTCAGGAATCCACAGGCGCAGGCTGGTATAGGCAATGCGATCTTCAAAATTGCCGGTCTGAGGAGCGGCTAAAAAGGGCTTCAACGTCTGACGCACCGTCTCAGAAGCGCGGGCCGCCTGTTTGGGATCGACCAGCAGCGCGGCGGCCTCCTCCTGCGTGAAGACGCGCATCCATTCCAGATAGCGGGCCGAGGGGTCGCTCTGTTTGGCTTTTCGCGCCAGTTCCCGCCAGCGATCCACCCGCTCCATGAACGGAATCAGCGCCTGTTCGCGCAGCAGGCCGGGCAGCGCGAGAAAACGCCCCAACAGTTGATCGTTCTGATAATGACTGTAGCCCAGGAACAACTCATCGCCCGCATCGCCGCTGAGAAGCACCGGAATATCGGTATGGCGGGCCAGCGCCGACACGTACAGCGTTTGAATGATGCTGTGCTGTGCGATAGGTTCATCCATCTGATAGATCAAATGCGGCAGCAGATCGCATACAAACGCATCCCGAATCACGATGCGATGATGGATCGTCCCGATATGCGCGGCGGCCTGCTCCGCATACTGGGCATCGACATTGAATTTGCTGTCTCCACTGCTGCCGGCCTCAAAGTCAAAGCCCACCGTAAACGTGTGCAGCCGCTGGTTCATGGCCCGCTGCATAATCGCCACCACCGCCGTTGAGTCAACGCCACCGCTGAGGAACGCCCCGACAGGCACATCGCTGATCATACGGGTTTCGACAGCATCGATCACGGCCTTACGCACATCTTTGACAGCTTCCTCATAGCTGAGAGAGGTGGCAGTATTCATCTGCGGCGTCCAGTAGCGCTCAATCGTCAGACCGTGCGGTGTCAGACGCGCATATTGGCCGGGGGCCAGCTTCTGGATGCCCGCAAACATCGTCATCGGGGGTGGCACATAGCCCAGCGTGAGGTAGGTAGGCAGTGCATCCATGTTCACCGTCGGGCGAATATCGGGATGCTCAAACAGTGCTTTAATCTCTGACGCGAAAAGAAATTCGCCATTTTCGCGCAGCGTGTAATACAGCGGTTTCTCTCCAATGCGATCCCGCGCCAGAAACAGCGTACTGGCCCGCGCATCCCAGATGGCGAAGGCAAACATGCCGTGAAGACGATCTAGCACGCGCTCGCCCCATTCTTCGTAGCCATGCACAATGACTTCGGTATCGGTGCGCGTGGCGAAGTGATGCCCCACCCGTTCCAGCTCATCGTGCAGCACGCGGTAGTTATAAATCTCGCCATTGAAGACGATACAAACCCGCCCATCTTCGTTGTAGACCACACCGGGCGGGGCCGCCAGATCGATAATCGCCAGCCGCCCTGCGCCAATCGCACACACAGGTTCGGTATGGAGGCCGTAGCCATCCGGCCCACGATGCGCGACGCGCTGCGCCATGCGCCGCACCAGACTCTCCTGAGCCGAGCCTGACCAATTAATCTGACCAAAAATTCCGCACATGCGACCTCATCTCAGTGTGGTTAAAGGAGCCAGGAGACGTTATCAGTGTCTACCCCATTCAATTGTAGGGGCGAGTCATGGGTCGCCCCTACGTCAATCCTACCTCAAATTGAAATGAGACCGCCGCAACCACGTTGTAACATACACCTATCCTATGCCTCTTCATCTTCGGAGCGCAGCGGGCATCTCTTCTCGCTCGTGAGCGCCAGCGATCCGCCTTCGCCCGTTGTGACAAACTTATCTCCGGCCTCCAGGTAGAACACGCCCCAGGTCGCACTGCTCCGCAGCCGCACCACAGAACGATCTGTGACTGCGCCATCGATCTGCATCCAGAACACAGCCGGGCCTGTGAGGGTGCTCTCAAGGGCAACCGTCGTGTCTGCGCCGCCCTGCTCGGCATAATAGGCATTGAGCCGATCCACCAGCGCCTGAATTTGCGTGTCGGCGCTCTGTGACGGATTATGCGTTTCATCAAGCATCGTTTTCAGCTCACACTGCGGCAGCGCAATCATCCGCGAGGCCATGACAATCTGTGAGACGTGTGGTGTCAACCTGGCTGATGGGATGAGCTGTGTCGCAGTGGGCGGCACGGAGGTCGCCGTCACAACCACAGCGACAGGCGTATGCACGGCCCGCGTCAGGATGACCGCCTCAGCATCACGGGTCATCGTCGCCGCAAGATCGACCTCTTTTGCAGGGCAATCAGGCGTCTTGCCCGCCTCATCGCTGCAATCCACGCTGTTAGAGGTCGGTGTACCAAAGGCAATCACAGCAAATCCAAGCAAAAATAGCAGGAGTACAAGCAGGCTCCAGGGCGGGCGGCGCGTCTCAGGCTTTGGCTTTCTCGTGTCCATCGATCACTCTCCTTATACCATCGCGAGATAACGGACAAATACTCTTGAGTGTCTATTTGAGTGTTGAAAGAAGGGGTTCAAAATGCCATCTCTAGGAATTGATCTGTGGCATGATTGGGTGTTGAGGCCATCACACGTCAGATTTATCTGGATGACCATGTGTTGACAGGAAAAATAATTTGTTGAGTATTAAGAGGAGGCTTTTCACAGGAATGACCATAATATAACGCCTGACCTCGCTTTAGACAACAGATTGGAGGATTGTCTTTTCTCAAATCCCTTCCATCAATCATTTTCACATCATGCGCCATGTGGGGCAGATGGTGTCACCACGCAGGTGTACGCTAGAATAATGCATTCACAGCGGCTGATAAGACGAGCCATTAGAGCACACCGACTTAAACAACCACGAGAGTTCTATGTTCCTTTGGTGGCAAAAACGCACACGGCTTGAACAGGGTCTGATTGTCCTGGTGAGTACCCTGCTAGTGGGAGTCATTGTTGTCATGTGCAGCATTCTCCCGCTGAGCAGTTGGGATTTTCGCAATAATCTGTGGGGGCCAGCCCATCTGCTGGTGACAGGGCGCAGTCCTTACCGCATCGATCAGTTGTTTGACGGGAGCAATTCCGTCTGGTTGCCGACCACGATTGGCGCTCTCAGTCCGCTGGGACTCCTGTCATTGGGGCAGGCGACGACGCTGTGGGGCGTTGCCGCCTTCGTCACCTATGGCGTCATTCTGTTCGTGAGTATGCAGACGGACAAGCCCGCCCTGCTGTGGTTGGCTGTCGCCCTGCTCATGGCGTTTCTCTTTCCATCCTATCTGAGTCATGTGGGCCTGGGACAGTTTTCCATCTTCTCAATCCTTCTCGCCTTCCTCATCGCCGAGCTGCTGGATCGACGTGCGCCTGTATGGGGTCTGGCACTGTGCCTCGTCCTGATGTGTACCAAGCCACAGTTAGTCCCACTGGTGGGGATTGGCGTGTTGGGCGTCCTGTATCAACGCGGCGGACTCAGGGCCTGGGCCGCCTTAGTGACGTGGAGCGGGGTTTTCACGGCGCTGTTTTTAATGCCTTTATTTTTACGCTTCCCGGACTGGATTGAGGGCATGGTCTGGGCGTTCACCCGCAATGCCGTATGGCTGCAACCCTCCAGTCTCCATAGTCTTTCAACGTCCCTGGGAACGGTGGGGATCATACTCTGGGCGGCGCTCACACTATTCACCCTCGCTGTCACCGTTTGGCAGTGGCGTCATATGCCTGCACGCGATGCGGTTGTATGGTCACTCGCGCTCACGGTGCTGGTGACGCCGTATGTCTGGTCGTATGATTTTGTGCTTCTCATCCCCTTGCTTATTTACACGCTCTTTGGCGTGAGATGGTGGCTGCCACGAAGTGTCTTGACGCTGGGATACGCGGTTGTCTGGGGATATTTCGTTTATCTGCGTGTGGCATCGACCAACAGCGACGAGGTGTTCTGGTGGATTCCTGGCATCTGCCTCGTGTTGATCCTCCTGTGCTGGGGCTTGAATCGGCTGCGGCCTGAGCAAACAGATGTTGCGCCCTCTATCGCTTGAGATCAGGATGACTTTACAGCACAAGACTCCACCAGATGTCCTATGCCTGTCTCATATTCCTGGGCTACACTGGTATAATAATTTTACGGCGAGGAGAAATCTGTATGCGCTATGACGCACTAATCATCGGGACAGGACAGGCGGGATTTCCCCTGGCAGCGGCTCTCAGCAAGCGGGGCGAGACCGTCGCTATTTGTGATGGCGGCTTCATCGGCGGCACATGCGTCAACGTCGGCTGCTCCCCGACCAAAACCCTCGTGGCGAGTGCGCGGGTAGCGCATATGGCGCGTCGTGCGGCTGATTTTGGCGTCACGGTGGGCGAGGTTAGCATCGACTTCGCCAGAGTGATGAAGCGGCAGAAAGACATCGTGAAGAAATTCAATCGCGGCGTCAAAGATCAACTGACGCAGGATGAAAAAATCACGCTGTATCGCAAAAATGCCACCTTTATTGATGCCCACACGGTCAAAGTGGGCAAAGAGATTCTGGAAGCCAATCGCATCTACATCAACACGGGCGCACGGGCGACACTTCCTGATATCGCGGGCTTGAAGGATGTGCCGTATCTCACCAATGTCAGCATCCTCGATCTCAAAGACCTGCCCAAGCATCTGATTGTGCTGGGCGGCGGCTATATCGGCCTGGAATTTGCCCAGATTTTCCGACGCCTCGGCAGCAAGGTCACGGTGATCCATCGCGGCGCACAAATCCTGGATCGTGAAGATGCGGATATGGCCCAGATCGCCCACGATGTGCTGATCGGGGAAGGCATTCGCATCGTCACATCCGCCACCACCGAACGGGTCGAAGGCAAGAAACAGTCTGTGCGTGTTCATATCAAGACCTCAAAAGGGACTGAGGTGATTCAAGGCTCACATCTGCTGGTGGCGACAGGCCGCACGCCCAACAGTGATGCTCTGGCTCTCGACAAAGCCGGTGTGCAGGTCGATCAGCGCGGCTCTATCACGGTGGATGATGAGCTGCGAACCAATGTGCCGCACATCTGGGCGTTGGGCGATGTCAACGGGCGCGGCGCGTTCACCCACACCTCCTACAACGATTATGAAATTGTCGAGGCCAATCTTGACACACCCACGCGCAAGGTGACGGATCGCCATATGGTCTATGCCGTGTATGTCGACCCGCCGCTGGCCCGCGTGGGCATGAACGAGAAAGAGGCGCGTGACTCAGGCCGCAAGGTCTTGATGGCGACCAAACCGATGAAGAATATCGCCCGCGCTCAGGAGCGTGATGAGACGGCAGGACTCATCAAAATTCTTGTGGACGCGGAGACCGAACAATTTCTCGGTGCGGTAGTTTTCGGCATTGGCGGCGATGAGGTCATTCACAGCATTATCGATCTGATGTATGCCAGAGCGCCCTATACCGTCATGAAGAATGCCGTTCACATCCATCCCACCGTGAGCGAACTGCTGCCGACAACATTGGCGGATTTGAAGCCGCTGGAATAAGACGACCTGATAGGTTTTACACAGACATCTTGTAGGGGCGACCCATGAGTCGCCTCCTACAAGATGCCGATCAACGGTTGAGAGAGGGCAAGGTGTGGGTTGTCTCAGGCGATTACAAACGTGCCGCTATGTCTTTGATTACAAGCGCCATCGCCAAATAAGCAAATTGTGGATCAACCCTTGACGCTATAGTGTATGTTTGATATACTTCTTTTCATGTCGTCGTGAAAAACGAATTGACAGACGGCCCTATAGATTAGCGGTCAGATCGTCGCCCTTTCACGGCGAAGGCCAGGGTTCGATTCCCTGTGGGGTCACACAA
>DAOTUR010000032.1:0-6415 GCA_034436915.1 Anaerolineae bacterium | reverse complement strand
ACTGCGTACAAACACCTGTGCGCCGCGCTGCGCCAGCGCCTGGATGACGGCTTGCTCACGCGCCGCATGACCGTAGCCATGTGCGGTGACGTAAAAGGCGATATTCACTGAAAGTTATTCCTCACAAAGAGCTTCCGGTGATTCAAGCGCAAAGTGGGGGAGGATGCAAACACGGGCCATAAGCCCGTGTCGAAATGTCGTAGAAGTGATGGAAACAGCGGGCTAGGCGCGGATATTGGCCCCAAAGAAAAAGTCATGATCCTGAAAATCGAGGATATGTCCGTCATTGTCGCAGATGGCACGCGGCGAGGCCGTATACGCGCCGCCGTAGCCCAGCGGCTGCACATGCACGCGGCCCTCATTGTAATCCAGCTCGATCACGCGAGAGGCCAGAGGCGGAGACATCGGTTCTATATAGAACATCACGGTCTTGCCAATGAAAATCTCAGAGGGGAATTTGCGTGTCATGGGAAAGATATCCTAAAATTGGCATGATATTTTGTAAGAATATGACAAAAGACAGGCGAGGTCAACTGGAATAAGGCACTTTCTTATCATTTCAAGCGTGTCTCGGATAGTTTGCATAAACACACGCTTTACGAAAAATTTATTCTGCACAGGCTACAGTGTGTTGGCAGCAGGACATAAAAGCGTGGTTGATTGTAGGGGCGCGATGTATCGCGCCCAGAACACGGTTTTTCAACACGGGCGACCCATGAGTCGCCCCGTAATCATTCACCTCTCCATGTGAATTTTAGGTTCGTAGGGGCAGGATGCATCCTGCCCAAGCATCCTGCCCAAGCCAAATCCCCTATAAATCAATCAGGGCGCGATACATCGCGCTTGAAGTCCCTCTCCACAACGTGGGGAGGGATTTAGGGAGGGGTAAACTGCGTAAGGTGAGTTACATATACATTCGCCCCTCTTCCTCTCCTCGCCCTTTAAAATCTGTGTTCCACAATATGCTCTCTCATTTTCTGCTCTGGAATCGCACGCCCGTTCCGATTAGACTCAGGCGTCACGGCCCACGCAACCTGCGGCGTATCCATGCACATCCATCACCTTTCGTTGACCAACTTTCGTAACTATGCTCGGCTGGAATTGGAACTGCCGCGTGATCCAACCGTGCTGTATGGGGCCAATGCCCAGGGCAAAACGGGCATCCTGGAAGCGATTTACTACCTTGCCACCTCGCGCTCGCCCTATACCACGAGTGATCGTCAGCTCATCCACTGGCAGACTGAGCACGATGCCATCCCGTTTGCGCGGGTCGCGGCGGAATTCTCGAACCGCGATAGCGCCTCGCAGCGCCTGGAAGTGACGCTGCTGCTGGATCACAGCACAGGTGTCCCGCGCTTTAAGAAGGTCATCCGCGTCAACAACGTGGAGAAGCGCGTGATGGATATCGTCGGCCTGCTGAATCTGGTGCTGTTTCTGCCGCAGGATCTCCAGCTTATCGAGGGATCACCGAGCGAACGCCGCCGCTTCATGGACAACACCCTCAGTCAGGTGGACGCGGGCTATCTTGAGGCGCTGGAACAGTACGAAAAGCTGCTCGTCCAGCGCAATGCCCTGTTGAAGCGTATCGGCGAGCGCCGCGCCAGCCGCACCGAACTGGCCTACTGGGATGAAGAACTGGCGAAGACCGGATCGCTGCTGATCGCTGGGCGGCAGGGCTTTTTACGCGAGGTCGAATTTCTGGCGGCGCGGCATCATTATGCGCTCACGGGTCAGCAGGAGACGCTCGTGCTGCAATATCTGCCCTCACTGACGCCCACCGCCGAGACGACAGGCCAGCGCTCGTTTGAACTGCTCGGCCTGGATTTGCATCGTCAGCTCACGCCCGACCTGATTGAGCCGCAGTTTATGCGCCAACTCATGGCCGAGCAGGGCGAGTCGATTGCACGCGGCATGACGCTCTCCGGCCCGCATCGTGACGAACTGCGCCTGCTGATCAATGGGCGTGACTGCGGCCTATACGGGAGCCGAGGACAGGCCCGCACAGCGGTCTTGGCGCTGAAATTTGCGGAGTTGGAGTGGATGCGGGATCGCATTGGCGAGACGCCGCTGCTGCTGCTGGATGAGGTGGTGGCCGAACTCGACAGCCGCCGTCGTGGGTATCTGCTCTCGCGCATCGATACCACCGCGCAAACGCTGCTGACGACCACAGAACTTGAGATTTTTACGGCGGATTTTTTGCAGCGTGCTCAGGTGCTTGAGGTCAATAACGGCCAGATTGCTATTCACCGCTCCCCGCAAACGTAAATGGCGGCGGGCAGCAGGCAAGAAAAAAGCCGGTGCGAAATTGAGGGATCGCGGCACCGACTTTTTATAAGCGGGGAAAGCCTTCATGCCTGATGTTTATGTTGTCTCCATCTTCTTGCCATCAGATTCAAGAAGAAGCGGTAACATCTGTGTGAGAGTCGAGTAGATCACCCGACTTAAACAAAGCATAATCTCTAGAATTGTTTTGTCAACTCTTCATTCATTAAGATGTGGTCTTTTTCAATGATATTCTAACGCTGGAGGTAAAACTCTAACTCAAAACAAACATTTCGCCCATACCGCACCTGGGAGAAGAATTAAGATCGTGAGAATTGAGGGACTAAAGTTTAAAAAAGAATGCACGGACACAGCGAACCGGGAGGTAGTGCTGTCGTCCGTGCTATCGGGGAAGCCTGTTGAGATATCGAATGTGGGGTTATTCGATATCGTTGATGCTTACTTTGATTTAAAATCAGATTTCTAACTGATTGCTTACGAGGTGTAAAAAAAGTGTTAACTGCCCAACAGACAGGACACCGCCTGAGACAGTGGCGATTTCGCGTCAGAGTTTATGCGCTGATCGTGGCGCTGATTCTCACGCTGCCCGCCCTGCGCGGCGCTCTCAGTGCGCCAGACGGCGGGCAGTACACGGGGACGCTGGTGACGCCCACCGGCTTCCAGGTCGATTATTACAGCCACATGGCGAAGCTGTGGCAGGGCGCACGCGGCCAATGGGACTATCATCTGCTGTTCACGACGGAGCCGCACGCGGGTTTGTTCGGGGTGCAGGGGTTTTATCTGCTGTTGGGGGCGCTGAGTACGAGGCCGCCGTTTGACTTTCCGCTGCTCTATCATGCGGCCCGCTTCCTGTTCAATGGGCTGCTGATCGTGGCGCTGGGTGAATTCGTCGCCCGTTTCTTTCACAGGCCGCCGCAGCGCTGGCTGGCCCTGATCTTTGCGACCCTCGTCACGGGCTGGGGCTGGCTGATGTACAGCCTCGCGCCCGCGCTGGTCGTGCAGGAGGCCCCGATTGAGTTCTGGCTCATGGATGCCTATCACCTGACGGGCGGTTTGTTCATGCCGCATTTCAGCGCGGCGGCCCTGTGCCAGTTGCTCACGCTGCTGCTGCTGGATGATTGGTGTCGGCGCGGTGGCAGAACGCGCCTGCTGCTGCTGACGCTGGTGATGGCGATCAATGCCCTCATCCAGCCGTATATCGTACTGCTGATGCTGCCGCTGTGCGCCCTGTATGCGGCCTATTGTCTGCTTGTGCTGCCGTATCGTGCCAAACAGCCCATGCAGCGGCGCATCGTGTGGCTCATTGTGCCGATGATGGCACAGGGCGGGCTGGTCGTGGTGCAGTATCTCGCCCTCACCAGCGATGCCGTATGGCGCAGTTTCACAGCGCAAAACAGCACGCTGTCGCCCGCGCCGATCTTTTATGTCTTTGGCTATGCGCCGTTTCTCATCCCCATCGTGATCGCTCTCATCGTCCTCATACGTCGTAAAGCGCTGCGCTGGCCGACGGCGGAACAGGCCCATTGGCTGCTGCCGATTCTGTGGGCGAGCCTCGTCCTGCTGCTGATTTATGCGCCCTTCCCGACGCAGCGGCGCTATCTGCTTGGCGTGCAGAGTGCGTTGGGCGTGCTGGCGGCGTGGAGCTGGTGGTCGATCATCATGCCCTGGTTTGGGCGGCGCAAGTGGCTGGTGACGATGGCCTATGTCGGCCTGAGCATGATCTCCCTGATGATGCTGATCAGCTTGAATCTGCTCGGCCTCTATCCCTCATCTCACCCCGAAGCGTATGTCAACGCTGATGCACAGCAGGCGGCGGCCTGGATTCGAGCGCAGACGCTGCTTCAGGCGCACATCCTCACGGTGCTGAATGAACGCGGGCAGGGCAGCGGCGGGCGCGTGGTCTGGCTCACCGGGCGCACCGTGTATCTGGGCCACTGGATCGAGACCGCCGATTTTGCTGCCAAGATGCAGGCGGTGCGTCACTTCTATGATCCGACGACAGCAGAGGCGGATCGGCAGATTTTTTTGCGCGACAATGGCATAGACGTGATATGGTACGATCAGGCGGCGGCGCTGATGGGGTCGTGGTCGCCCGCGCAGGCTGCGTATTTAACGCCTGTCTTTACATCCGACACTGTGACGCTGTATGCGTTGAAATGATCGCTATGACGCGCAAGACTCTCGATAGGAACGTGGCGCTAGGGCGGGGCTTGATTGCCTTCGCCGTCCTCTCGTTCTTCATCGCCGCCCTGACTGTGCCGTATTTCAATCTCCAGCCGGGCTATACCGACGCCTTCTATCATTACAATGGGGCCAAACGGCTGGCGGCGGGCGATGGCTTCATCGAGGATTATCTGTGGACGTACCAGGGTGCGCCCAGGTCTTTGCCCGCGCCCTCGCACCTGTATTGGATGCCCGGTACATCGATCCTCGCTTCGCTGGGGATGCGCCTGTTCGGGCCGAGCTACGCAGCGGCACAGGTGGCGCTCGTGCTGTGCGTGTGGGGCGCGGCGCTGGTGGCCTATGGCCTGGGCCTGACGATGGGCGGGACGGGGCGTCATGCATGGGCGGCGGGCCTGCTCACATTGAGCGGCGGCTTTTTTCTCCGCATGTACGGCGTCACCGATACCTTTGCGCCGTATGCGTTATTCGGGGCGGCGGCGCTGGTGGCGCAGGGCTGGGCGCGGGCATCGGGACGCCTGCGGCCCTGGGCCATAGCGGGCGCATTGGCGGCGCTGGGGCATCTCATCCGCAGCGATGGCCTGCTGCTGGTGATCGTGGGCATGGGGGCGGCATTGTGGCCGACGCAAATTTTTCAGATGATAAATCAGGGGCGGGCGAGGGCGACTCATGAGTCGCCCCTACAGATGGATCAGGGGCGGGCAGCCCATATATCGCCCCAAAACGAGACGATGGATCAGGGGCGGGCGAGGGCACGATATATCGTGCCCCTACAGAAGCGGATGGGATATGCGGCGGTCTTTTTGCTGGCCTATATCGTCGTCATGTCGCCCTGGTTCGTCCGCAATCTTGCCGCTGTCGGGACGATTCTGCCGACGGGCGGCACACAGGCCGTGTGGTATCTCACCTACGATGACCTGTTCAACTATCCGCCCGTTCCTGATCCGACGGCCTTCACCAGCGCGGGCCTCCAGCGCCTGCTGCAAGCGCGGATCGATGTCTTCACGCCGACGCTGCAAAACTTCATCGCCGTTGAGGGCATGATCGTACTTGTGCCGCTGATGCTGATTGCGCTGTGGAGACGCCGCCGCCAGCCGTTGTATCAGCCGTTCATGGTCTTCGTCATCGGCATCCATCTGGCCTTCTGGTGGGCCTTCCCCTATCCCGGTGTGCGCGGCGGTCTGTTCCATGCGTCCGCCGCGTTGATTCCCTGGTGGGCGGCGTTGGGCGTCACGGGCATTGATGACGTGGTGCAGTGGATCGCCCGCCATCGCAAACACTGGAATCCGCGCACAGCCTCGCGCCTTTTTACGCTGATGCTGCTGCTCGGCGTGGCGTGGTTGAGTTGGACGATCAGCGTGCCGCGCCGCGTACCGAGCTATGTGCTGCCGCTGTATCCGGCCCTGGAAGCCGCGCTGCCAGCCGGAGCGCGGGTGATGATCAATGATCCGTCGCAGTTGTATTACTACACTGGGCGCGGCGGCGTGGCCCTCCCCAATGCGGCCCCGCAGACCATCCTGGACGTTGCGGCGGTGTATGACATTCGCTATCTGGTGATCGAGGGCGACGGGGTGAACGGTTACGCTGTGCCTGTGCCGATGACCTTTGATGCCGATCATCCGCCCGCATTTTTGCGCGAGGTCTCGCACGATCAATTCCAGCTTGGAGAGGCGCGATTGTATGAAATTGTGCGAGAAACCCCATAATCGCATGAAAGCGAATCATCGCAGAGTATATACTCGGAGAGGTTACCCCTCCCTAAATCCCTCCCCACAACGTGGAGAGGGACTTCAAGTGTCCTGCTCGTCCAATATGAACAATGCGGAAGGGGCTGGTAAGCATCCCCATCCCTGAAGGGAGGGGCTTTTAGCCCTAGTGCTTACCAGACTTGGCCTGAGAAGGCTCCGTTAGAGACGAATAGATAGGCACTTCGGGATGCCTCACCAGTTCC
>DAOTUR010000031.1:0-3291 GCA_034436915.1 Anaerolineae bacterium | reverse complement strand
AGCGATGTTTGATGGAGTCGTCTGTTCAAGGGTTCGCAGCAGGGCTTCGGCACCTGTCCGCGCCGCTGCGTTATATGCGGGACTCATCCCCAGCCATAAGAACGATTCATTACTCATGGCGAGACAGACAATCGCATAACCTACCGCTTGGCACTGTGCTGGACTGGCTTGGGGATAAGCACGTTCCAAATCAACAGCAAACCAAGCGATCAGATCATCAAACATCTGAATCAAACTTTGCTTCGCCTGTGGATAGCGTTCTTTGGCGGTCATCAGCACATCCATAATCAGCCTGTCATATTCATCATAGCCGGGTGTGTCTTTGAAGAGGTAATCTAAGGTCGCTTGGACGGCCTGAGCTTGTGGAATTTGGTCGCTCGCCTTGCGTAAGGCCTCAAGATAATCATGCGTAACGCGCTCAATGAGCGTATTGATGACTTCCTCGCGATTGCCAATATAATGCCGGATAATACTGCGCGTCATCCCGGCTTCTTCTGCCACCTGCTCCAACGAGGTGTCCAGCCCATATTTCACCATACACCGCGCAAAAGCGTTCAAAATTTCAGTGGTACGTCCCTCGCTTAAATTTTTTCGTCCCATGTTCCATCACTACGCTTTAACTTGTTTACCTGCATCATACACCAGCAGCTTTAATATTGTCAAACTTGACAATATTAAAATACCGTGCTTTAATTTTAAATAGATTGTCAGAAATGACAACATATTTTGTGTCCATAGAAAAGGATAAATTACTATGATTGCCAGAAGATGGCGATGGCTGCTTGCGGCTGTCGTGATGGGTTTGATTTTGCTATTCGGGGTGCCATTGGTGTTTTCATTGTTACCACGATCAGCCAGCGACACCGAAGGCGCAGAACTGCCGTATGTTGAAATTGTGGACGAGGCACCCGCCGCACCGATTTTGACGGTAACGGGCGATACGCAGGCGATCTACCAGATTGATCCAGCACAATCGCAAGCGCGTTACGGCGTACAGGAAATTATTCTAAACAGCATGGACGGGCGGACTGTTGTCGGTAGCACACAAGCCATCAGCGGTGACATTTTTCTGGATTTTGCCACGCCCTCAAACAGCCAATTGGGTGAAATCGTAATCAGCGTGAGCAGCCTTGAGTCAGACAGCAGTCTGCGCGATCAACACCTGCGGGCGGAATATTTAGAATCCGAGCGTTACCCAGCGGTGCGTTTCGTCCAAGAACGCATCATTGGGCTGCCCGACGTTATAGAGATCGGCACTGCCTACTCCGTACAAATCGAGGGCTATCTGACGGTCAAAGCGATTACAGCGCGTATCACTTGGGATGTAATGCTCACGCTCGAAGTAGACCGGCTGGTCGGCAGCGCCACGACGCAAATTCAGATGTCTACTTTCGAGGTCGGGCCGATCAACCTCATCGGCTGGTTGCAAACTGATGACGTGATGCAGCTTTCATTTGATTTTGTCGCAGCATCAGACGCGCCCACGCCGACTGCCGCTCTGCCCGAAAGTGCGGAAGCCACCGCGCCTGCGCCTGTAGCCCCTTCGAATATAAACAGCGAGTTTAATCGTGATATACGCCCGATTTTGGAGGCAAACTGCGTCGCCTGTCATACGACTGGGCAAATCGGGTTTTCGGTTTATCCAATGGTGACAGTCCAAGATGTCATCAGCGTGGCGGATGATCTGGCGTTTCTGGTGCAGTCAGGTTATATGCCGCCTTGGCCTCCCGGAGACACGATGCCGCCGCTAGAGCATGATCGCTCCCTGACCGAAGCAGAAATTGCCACACTCGTCGCTTGGGCAGATGCTGGCGCACCCGTAAATGGTGATTTAGATGCGCCGTTGGCAGTAAGTACTGAAAATGCGATTCAAATCCGCATTGATCTTGTTTTGCCAATGCCAGAGCCTTATTTAGCGCCGGAAGGCCGAACCGACGATTATCGCTGCTTCGTCCTTGATCCAAAAATCGAAAGCCCACGTTATATAACGGGCTACGAGGTTATTCCCGGCAGCATCAGCATTGTGCATCATGTTTTGGTTTTTCCCATGCCAGCCCAAGCACAGGCGCTGGCGGACGCGAAATCAGGCGCGGACGGACGACCCGGTTGGGAGTGTTTTGGCGGGCCGGGGCTGCCGGGTATAGAAACTAACACGGCGATTGCGCCCGGTTGGGTGCCGGGGGCTGGCGCGAATCAATTCCCAGCCGACACGGGCATCCTGCTAAATCCGGGCGATCTGCTGGTGTTTCAGGCGCATTATAACCTTGAAGCCGGGACAATTCCCGATCAATCGCGCCTTGTGCTTGAACTATCCGAAATTGGTGGCAGCTTAGTCGCTTTACAGGGTATTGGGCTGGCTGCACCCGTCGAAATCCCGTGTCCGGCGGCCTACCAAAGAACTGAACCCTGCCAGCGACAAACCGCCGTGCGCGATTCAGAGACACGCGATCCCGACGCAGGCTTACTCTCCGATGCGCTGCTGGTGCTTTGTGGGCGTGGTCTTAATGATTATCGTGAACAAGATGCGGCGCGGGTGGAAAGTGTGTGCGACAGTACCGCTCCTATCAGCGGACAGGGGATTCAAGTGAACGGTCACATGCACCGTCTCGGTACATCGGTCACGATTACGTTGAATCCCGACAGCGAAAATGCTCAAATTTTGTTAGATTTGCCCCATTGGGATTTTGACTGGCAGGAAAATTATACCTTCGTCCAACCGATCCAGATTAACGAGGGCGATGTCTTGCGTTTAACCTGCACTTGGGATAACACACGCGGCATCGAGACGGCAAATGCTCCCCAAGACACTGCATCGGCCTATTCATGGTTCGGGATTCAACCTGCCTTAGCGCATAACACCGTCCAAACACATCCCTTCCGTTACGTCACTTGGGGCGAAGATACGCGGGATGAGATGTGCCTTGCGGCGGTGATCGTTATTCCTGATCCTGCATATTACGGCGTGACGCTGACGGATGAAGGAGAGGGCAGCGAAATAGCCCTTTACGCCGGCATTTTGTGGATGCGTTTGCTCCGTCAGCCCGTTCTCCTCATGAGCCTTTTGACTGGCACGGGTGTGCTGCTGGCTGGCGCAGGCGTGGCTTACCGCCGTTACCGCAAGCATTAGCACAAGCTGTAGACCGCACCAAATTACCTTATTTTTTGCCAGTCATTAATTTGGTGCGCGTCTCTCGGACGGCGATACTGGGGAGGCTGGCGGCGTTGGCCTCCAGATAAGCGGCGATAGCGGGCTTATGCTGTTTAATACCTTCGCGCAGAATCCAAGAAATC
>DAOTUR010000030.1:0-10001 GCA_034436915.1 Anaerolineae bacterium | reverse complement strand
CTAGGTGGCTTTCCAGAGTTCTGACGTTTTATAGATACTGCGATTGTTTAATCTGGTATGCCCGTATTGTTGTACGGGCTTTCGCTTTCCCAGCGATGGTTGGTAAACGTATTGTCGATTATAGCGTAGTCTATTTTCCACGCAATGATTCTGTTAAGGCATGATTAGCTTCTGGTTATGGTACTACAAACCCTAGATAAGGTCTTAAACCTGTCCCACCTTTTTATGGGTGTGTTTGGCCATAGTTTTGGCGGGATCATCTAAAGCGAATGTGGAACGCTCTACATGAGTATGCATTCCTGATGGCATTATTAGACCATTCCCACTAAAGATATTCTTTATCGAGCTGAAGTGCACGGTCAGGCAGAAGAACTGTCTGACCATTATTTTTGCTTCTGGTTAGGATATTGTTAGAATAGCATCTTGATATCAATGGCCCTACGAGTTGTCTCTCATATCATACATACACTATGATAAATTTCAGTAGGCTAAGTGTAGCGGGTATGTAATTTTTCTGATTTAGTTGTTAAGGTGCGTGGCCTGATGGTGCTATAATCTATTTGTATTTATGTCGAATAAACCCAATTCATGTAAATAGATTAACACGGGTTTTGATTTGCGTCAAGATCTCTTGATTTAATAGAAGGAAGATTTATTTTCAGTCAACCCTTCTTGACACATGGAACTTTGTAATTTATAGTCTATAGAAAGAGCGTAGAGGATGATCGTGAAAAATCGAGTTCGAACTCTGTGGTATAAATTGCAGGCAGACTTGGACCGAGAAATCGGTATTGAGGAGTTGGCTAATGAAGTAGGACTTTCCCGTCAGACGATAAACACCTATATGAAAAACCAGATGAAATCCTATAACAGCGAAGCACTTGATAAGCTGTGTCGATATTTTAAAGTTTCTGTCGGTGAATTGCTTTATAACGATCCCGAAATCGGAAGCAATAATCGAACTCAAGCTTAAAACGCTATCTGTTTAGGAAGCAATAGATAGCGAAAGAAACATCACCTTGTGATGAAATTTTGTCACGAAATTTGAATTGGGAAAGCTGTATAAAAGCGAAAGACCCCACATTTAGCGATGTGGAGTCTTGAGAAGATCAATCGTTAGCGAAGCACGCGAACGAAAGGATTGTTTTCATGATAAAATTTTATCATAGAACATCATACCCTGTTGTCCGAATCTGGGTCAATATCTTTCCATGTATTGCATCTTTCGTGGCAATCTTCTCTATCGTTAGGGTACAACGTTCTCCGTTGTTTGCCTCCCCTATCTTGCCACATGATAATCTACTCCCTGGGCAACCGGAACCGCCAAAGGCATACCGGAGTCTGACTCTGATCGATCCTAGCCAGCAGATTGTCTCCTTGAATAAACTCGACCACTGTATTGATCATGAGTGGTACACCTATAATTCCGGCAGAGAGTGGCAGCAAAGCCATTTCTATTTTTTCTCTACAGCCAAACGCCTCTTTCAAGAATTGGAGCAAAATGGTTTTATCAAGCATTTGCAGTACCGCAAAGCAAATGGGGATTATCGTCGGTCGGTCACGCTTCTGTCCCATGTTTCTACGCAGATTCAAGCAATTTGCGCTGAGCATACTTCTGTTTTGACGGCGGCTCAAAAGACTCCCCCACCTAGGCAAAAAATACTGGAGCGGAGTCAGATATGTCGAGAGGATGCAAAAGAAGCCCCAAAAAAGAATTTACAAATAAAGAATCTACAGGTCAAAAACACAAACCCCTGTACCATCCGAACAACAACGGCCTATGCACAGAATATGCTGAAACATCGCTACTATCGCAATGTGCATCGGGTCATTCAGGGCCTGAGCAATGTTGCTGTGAAACTTGTATTCGAGGTCACACCACAACCTGACCTCTGTCATTGCTAGCTGATCCCTCAGGAATGCGAGGAATTAGCCCGACTGCGTGCCGAGCACGTCATGTCATAATCGTTTAAAAATCTAAGTATTGAGTGCCTAGAATGGCAGAGGTAAAGAACATGGATGTGTTTACACTGTTGAACGAAAAGGGCGGAGTTGCAAAGACGACTCTTGCAATCACTTTGGCGGCAGCCGCTGCGCGTGATGGGCGGCGTGTATTGCTTATCGACTCTGATCCGCAGGCTACAGGCACGATTGCCCTGGGCCACAAAAAGCAGCCGGGCTTTTATAATCTTATTCAGCGTGGCGACCCCTGGGGAGAGCTGCTCGTACAGGTCGACTCAGAACGTATCGCCGCGCAAGTGAAGGGAACAATGTTCCTCCTGCCTGGCAATGTCGAAACGCGCAATCTGAGCGTTGATGACGCCGGGCTGCTGCTGGATCGTCTCGAAGAACTTGAAGATCATTTTGATTTAGTCGTGATCGATACAGCCCCTACTCCGTCGCTCATTCACATTCTGATCTATGCTGCGACGAGCGCCATTCTTTACCCCACGCAGCTCGAATCCTTCAGCGTCGATGGCATTGCGGGCAGCATGAAGAATCTTCGCCGCTACAGTCAGTATCGCGGCGTCAACAATTTGCCGGAGATCAAGCCGATTGGTCTTGTTCCTACAATGACCAATCTCAATACCAACGAGCACACGGCCAATCTCAACGAATTACACAAAGCGGGCCTGCCCATCTTGCGTCCCATTCATCGCCGTATCACATGGCCGGAAGCTTCTGCTGCCCGTCAGAGCATTTTCGCCTTTGCCCCCGAATCACTTGCAGCGATTGATGCTGAGAATTTTTATCAGGCTGCTGCCCAGCACATGACACAGGGGGTTTAAATGCCAAAGAAAGCGATTGCCCGCGCAGATTCATTTGCCGAAGATGATGAAGACGAGGTTGAAACGGTGCGCCCTCCCCGCCCTGCTATGCCAATGAATGAGGCTGATAGGGTTATGACGGACGGGACTCTACCGTCTGAGCGCTATATTTCGCCCAAGATTCTGCTTGAACAGGAGAAGGCCCGCGCCCATGCCCTGGAAGAAGCCTTAGTCCAGGCAAGAGCCGCAGGACAGGCATTGGCGGCAGATGGCAGTATTATCGTTCATGATTTTCAACTTACCCCTTCGGGTTTGATTGCTCCTGAGCAGGTGAGTTATGAAGCCTGGGAACAGGTTGGGCATTTGCTGTTTCGGCTGGAAGGCTCGATTCAGTGGCTTATTGGGGATTGGCTTCTGTATGGCGAACAGGTTCAATGGGGAGAGACGAGTGATATTGCAAAATCCCTGGGGCGGGAGGCACAAACGCTCTATCACTACAAATCGATTTGTCAGGTGTTTGAATTCTGCCGACGTCGGCAGAATTTATCCTTTGGGCATCATGACGCTGTAAGAGGGCTTCCGACTAGCGAACAGGATCATGCTTTAGATCATGCCGAAGCGCATCACCTCTCTGTAGCGGCATTTCGTAAGTGGCTACGCGGCGAACAGCCGTCCCCTGCTCTTCCTGCTAGCAGTGCCCTAACCTTTAGATCTCTATCCGGTGATCTGGATAAGTTTATGCAAATTGATCCTGCTAAAGCCAAACCCCAGGAGCGCGAGCAGGCGGAAACTGCCTACCACCATATGGCGCAGTCACTGCAAGAATATCGCCAGAAATGGGGTATCGAGGAATGAAACTCATCATTCTGTGCGTTAGGGATGCTGCTTGTGGAGATACGCTGCTATTGTGAGACGCACCGCTATCTGCCCTGCTGCTTGCCTGTGCGCTAAAAGCGCATGATAAATTTTATCACGAGACAGGCAGCGATTTCGACACAGACAAGAGAAGCAAAAACACCCTCCTCATGAGTGGGTGTTTTTGCTTCTGGCAGCCATACCATTAACCCACCGAAGGGGTCAGATTCGTCGGAGACCTAAGAATATCAGCCACCTGTCCAGGTGTGGGTATCCCTGGTTGCTGAATATGTTTCAACACATCGAGTACGGCATCATCCCCACTCACCCCTGCTGCTTCAATCTGACGCGAAGCCTCTTGAGTGCTTGCTGCATCCTTATCTTGTAGCGCAACAGCCTACAACAAACGCTTGCTCATTGTTCTATACCTTCTCTTCATAAGTCACTCGATCATAGCGTGCTCCATGCTACCTTGCCTAACGATCAGCCGTCGATTAGCCTCCTATCCTCCAATCATGAAAAGAGCGCTTCCGACTTGACGAGATCATGCGGGAATCGGACGCCGCTAGGCGCGGCGGGGCGGATGATATTTGTTTTGCATGTCAACCATGCCTCGCAGAAAGGATTTTCATGTCTGCTCCTTTGCACCTGATCGCGATTGAGACCTACGGATCTCAGAGGGTACGTGCGCCTGCCTCTGGCGCGATAGCGAAGCTCACCGAAGGTATGGTGTCCGCATTCAAAATTGGCTACAGCACTGTTGGTCGCGCTGTACTGCTCGATTTGTATGGATCGCGGGCGCTTGATGTGACGTCCAAGCACGCCAGCTATCACTACGTCAGCCTTGAGGGGGATGTCAGCGCTCATAATGGTTATCTGCTGCTGGCCCTGACCGAGGAGGAATTTGAACGGGTCAAGCAGATCACGCGGGTTCATCCGTCGCGGCGAACAGGCATTTTCTGGTGGCACGAAAATCAGTGGTGGCACTTTCCCTATAAAGACGAAGGCGACTTCTCACGGGCTGTGAATCGGACCGGGCCAAGCATTGATCCAACTCGTTATCGCGTCGTATCACCGAGCAGCGGCGAAAAGATCAGCACTGTGGAAGGCATTCGCGCCGAGTACAGTCAGCGATCCCCGCATGAGCCAGGATGGTGGTGGCTGAGCGGCGAGACCTATCCGCACCGTGATCTTCTCAAGCTCAAAGGCTGTCGCTGGAGCAAAAAGCGATCTGCGTGGTACTTTCAGGGCGCGGCGCTGCCGGAGGCCATCCAGCGTTTGGTCCATGCTACACCTGTGGTGACACCACTACTGCCGCCTGATCTCACCGCCGCGATTGAACAAACCCTGATCGAGGATGATGCCGCAGAGGCACGAGCGAAGGTCAGTATCACCCCCACCCATACCTTCGGTGAGCTTCGCTATCGGTTTACGTTGGGACAAACGGTGTATCTGGCATCCAATGTGCGCGTGACGGTCGATCAGAAACTGCGGATGGACACACCCGGCACGATCATTCGGCGCTACGTGTACAAAAAGACGCCCGACTATCGCCATGAGTTTGCCTATGATGTGGACTTTGGCACGCACGGTATCCACAGCGTGTTTCAGGATAATCTGGATAGTCAGCCGCAAAATCTGCGTGGCATTGAACGCGATGAAACGGTGATGCTCATGTTTGGCACGTCAGCCGAAAAAGCCTTTCTCGCCAATATCGAGCGCCGCCAGCGCATCCCTCAGGATTACACGGTGCTGGATGAAATCAACACGAATGCGGCTCTTCCTCCTGGGTCATCGGCTGAACTTGCACAGAGGGCTATGCAAGATACTTTGGCAATTACAGAGCCTCCTGTATCCGATGAGATAATCGAGGAAGTGCCACCCGAACCGACCATCCGTGTGCTGCCCCCGCCCGTCCTGACTGACGATACGACTGATTCCATTGCTGTGGCTGTTCGCACCACACCGCGAGAGGCTCGTCAAACAGTAGCCATGATGACTCCGCCCCGTGACAAGCGGCAATGGATCGAGCAGGCGGCTGTCGGCGAGTTGACAGGCAGCATCACGGGCAATGTATGGTGCTATGGCTACGCGCTGCATGGCGGCGTGCTGCTCTACTTAAACATGGGCGGTCCCAGAATGGCGCTCGAAGCCATTCGTGCCAAATTGTCGAAAGGCGATGTGGTGAGTCTTGTGCCGCCAGATGCACCTGCCATCGAGTTAAGCGCGGGTGAGACGGAGGGCAAACCCAACACAGGCCAGTACACGGCCTATCTCAACACGATGCCGGAAGCCAAATTCACCAGCGCCATTCTCGTTCACGCAGCTTTGCAGCCCACCAGTCGTCACGCTTTTACAGGTGTATTCCGCACGAGTGAGGCGCAGGCGACCGCGAAAGTGCATCATCTGGTGCAGGCCCTGGTGACGATCCCGGTGTTTGCGATTTGGGCGGATTATCTGATGGACGCAGGGCAGCGAGCGGGCTTGATCCGCCCGTCATTTCCACGCGGCGGTGGTATCGATCTGATGATTGTGGAGCGGGATGCGAAGGCGTGGACACGTCTGGTGACGGGCGGTCTGGCAAACGGAGTGATCGCACTGCCGCAAATGACAGTAAAATAGACTCAAAGAAAGAGGAGATGATCTCATGGCTGAAAGCACACCCCTGATGGTTCGGGCGGATCTGCGCGAGCGCATCGAGACCCTGGCAACAGAGCGCGGCAAATCGGTGGATGAGGTGCTGGAAGGGCTGCTGCCTGTGCTGCCAGACACGGATGAGGATCATTGGGTCACACGGTTGGTCTCAACGCTGGAAACCCTCAAGATAGAGCCAAACGCTGAACCCGAGACGCCTGAGCAGAGCCGTGAAACGGTACAAGCAGCACGTCTACGAGACGTGGCGACAAATACAAGATCATGATCTTTCAGTTCTGCCACCACTTGAAGACAATAACCACCTTTAAGCACACTGGCACATGCTGGCGCATTCTCACAAGAAGGGTGAAATTGACTGATGGCAAAACGCGATAAACGATTGCAGAAACTGCGTCAGAACCAGAAGTCTGTTTCCTATGATGATTTGAAACAGGTACTGCTCGATCATGGGTTTGAGATCGATCGTGTGGCGGGTAGTCACCACATCTTCCAGGTCACGTCGAATGGGGTGACGTATACGTTGAATGTGCCTGTGCACGGGGATGTCAAACCGGTTTATATCCGTCAAGCCTTGAGTATCATTGATCGCTTGCAGCCATTAGAGGCCGATGAAACGCAAACCACCGACGACTCGGAGAAAGAGACGCCTGATGACTAACTCCCAATCCAACGATTTGCTGTCCTACATGACATTGCGCTATCCCATTGTGCTGGAACAAGAAGAAGATGGCAGCTGGGGTGCCTACTGCCCGGATCTGCTCGGTTGCGCGGGGGCCGGTGAAACCGTCGATGAGGCGTTGGCGATGCTCGAAGATGCCAAGCGTGGTTGGTTCACAAGCCGTTTAGCGCATGGTCACCCGATTCCTGAACCTCACAGTGTCGCTCTCGTGTAAATCACGCCTCAACCATTTCGTTTCTCTGACAGCCCTCGCTCATGCGGGGGCTGTTTGCATTCCCGAAAGGACATAAAAATGGCCAGGCCCGAAAGTAAGATAAAAATGGGATTCCTCCCCATCGAACCGCATCAGTATGCGGCGATTCTGTCGCTGGTAACGCCGGCCGTGCCTGACAGCGGTCACAAGTTGCTCGATCCGTTTGCGGGCGAAGGCGCGTTTCTTGAAGCGGCGGCTGATGCCTGGCACATGATGCCGTATGCCAATGAACTGGATGGTGAACGGGCCGATCACTGCCGTGACCGCTTTGGCCCGACCCAGGCGGTGCGCTGTGATGTCGAGCGCCTGAGTGCCTCAACCGGAGCGTTCAGCGCGGCCTGGCTCAATCCGCCATACGACTATGATCGAGCGGCGAAGAACAGCAAGCGCGTCGAGTTTGCCTATTTGCGGCACAGTTGGAAGTGGCTGTGCGAAGGCGGGATTGGACTGTGGTGCGTCTATCAGCAGCATCTTACGGAAGAAGCCGCGGCGTTCTTTGCCAAGAACAGTCGGCGTGTGGATGTGTGGGGACTGCCCGGACTGCATCAGGGTGAGTATTCGCAGATCGTGGTCGCAGCGATCAAAACCGCGTTTCAAGAACAGCCTGGCCCGCTGTATGAACAGCTCCTGGCGGCCAGAACCGCGCCGTGTCCGCTGACGGTCCAGGCTGAACCCGTTTACACGCTGCCCAAACTGCCGATGGTGAAGCACTTTGTGTTTGCGCCAGACCTGATCGATGAAGACCAGGGCTTGCGGTTGGTGAGCGAGCAGGGGGCCTGGCAAACGGCGGGCTTTCAAGCCCTGCTGTCCGTGCCGCCGCCGCCTGTCGATATTGTGCCGCCCGTTGTGCCACGCCCCGGTCATACCGCGTTAGTGTTGGCGGCAGGCATCGCAGATGGCGCGGTCATCGCACATGCCACCTATGGACAGGTGGCCTTACGCGGGACGACCGTCCCGGTCGAGCAGGTGGCACGGGTTGAAATCGAAGAGACACCCCACGATCCTGACCATCCCCTCACGAAAACGACGATGCGTCTCAAGCCCACGACCACGCTGACGCTGCTGGCTCAGGATGGCACGGTGGTCGAGATGGATGGTGATGAGGCCTTGCTGGAATTCATCCGCACGCACCGCCAACCGCTGACAGCCTATCTCAACACACGCTTCCGCCCGCTCTACGGATTCGATCTGAATGGGTTGGGTGGAATGTTAGGACGGCTGCGGCTGAATGGCAAGTATCCGCTGTATCTGGCGCAGCAGCACGTCATCGCCGCCCTGACCAAAGCGTTCGAGGTTCGTGACAAACTCCTGCTTATCGGGGCGATGGGCGTCGGCAAAACAGCGATTGCCAGTGCAGTCACTCTGGCTATCGCAACGGGTGCGGTGAAAGGGCTGCGCCGCCAGATGAAAGACAATCAAGTGACCTTGATTGTGGCCCCGCCGCATCTGATCGAGAAATGGAAACGCGAACTCCTCAGTTTGTCGCCCCAGGCCTATATCGCGCAGTTGGATCGGCACGAGGACGTGAAAGCATTCATGGCGAAAGCGGCCCAGGTGGGCGGGATTGCGCCAAAGATTGGCCTCATCAAGCGCGATATGACCAAGCTCGGTGGCGCGCGTGTGCCCTCCGTGGTGTGGCGCACCGTTGGTCAGGCCCGCTGGCGGCCCGATCAAGCGACGCCGAACGGGTTTCAGCCCCATGAGCGGATTGTCAAAGAGCGCATTCCGCTGTGTCCCATCTGCCATGCGCCTGTCGTCCAGCGCATCAAAGACACGGCTCACGCGGCAACCGATGAGTGGCTGCGTAAAGGCCAGCGCCGCTGTGAAACCTGCGACAGTCCCCTATGGCAGGTGGCGCGTGAACGTGGCGCTCAAGCCAAAGATGGCGCTCCACCGCCACGCAATCCCCGCGTGCGCCTGGATGAGTACATCAAACGTCACTACGCGGATCGGGTGTTTCTGCTGATCTGGGATGAGGCGCATGAGGCGGCGAATGGGGATCGCGGCAACGGTGAGGCGTTCGGGCGACTGGCCGGTGTGGCGAAGAAGGTGCTGGCGATGACCGGGACGCCGTTCAATGGGCGCAGCTCGTCATTGTTCAACCTGGAATTTCATCTCAATCCGCGCATTCGTCAGGCGTATCCCTGGGGTGGGGCAGCGCGTCTGTCCCGCAAGATACGGGGTGGGAAGGGGATGCCGCACACCATCGGTGGTGGCGCACAGCGAGGCCATGCCGAAAGTCTGTGGGTGGCTGACATGGGCGTTCGCGAACAAGTCATCGAGGAGCGTCCGACCTACAACAGCGAGAGTGGGGTGTATACAGGCACAGCGACGTATGCGCGTCCGTACGAGGAGGCACCGGGTATCTCGCCGCGACTTGTCGCTGAGCTGCTGGATCATGCGCTGTTCTTCTCGCTGGGGGACTTGGGTTATGCGCTTCCGCCGTTCGAGGAGATTGCCGTGCCCATCGAAGCGGATCGCGACACAGACGCTATCTACCACGCGA
This sequence comes from Anaerolineae bacterium, assembly GCA_034436915.1. Classification (GTDB taxonomy): domain Bacteria; phylum Chloroflexota; class Anaerolineae; order Aggregatilineales; family Phototrophicaceae; genus JALHOR01. Next base: position 285 of record DAOTUR010000030.1, on the reverse strand, counting down.
CTCGCGATGTGCTGAAAGACTATCTGATCAAACGGCGCTGGGAAGGGGATTCGAGCTTTAGGGGTGGGTACCTTCAGTGGTCGATGTCGTGGCTGAATACGCCGCACCTGCCCTATCCGATCATCCACAACTGCAAGGATCGCCTGACCGGGCGCGTCCGCAGCCACACGGTTAAATCTCTCGACAGTGCTGGAACCGAGCGCGTCTATGCCAAAGAGCGGGCTTTGATCGACCTTGTGACCGCTGAACTCGCAGCCAATCGTCCGTGTGTGATCTACGTGCGCC
>DAOTUR010000029.1:0-13702 GCA_034436915.1 Anaerolineae bacterium | reverse complement strand
GGCCAGCGCATAGCCCTGCTTGCCCGATGAATGATTCGACACAAAGCGCACCGGATCAATCGCTTCGCGTGTGCCGCCCGCCGTGATAACGATATAGCGCCCACCGAGCAAGCCGCGATACTGGCCCAGGGCGTGGCGGATCTGTCCCATCAATACTGCCGTGTCCGCGAGGCGGCCTTTGCCCGTCAGCCCGGAGGCAAAGCGGCCTTCTTGCGGTTCGATGAGCAGCGCTCCCCGTTCGACCAGCGTCCTGAGATTGGCCTGCACAGCCAGATGCTCGTACATTGTGCCATCCATCGCGGGCGCAAGCAGCAGCGGGCAGCGGGCGGCGAGGGCAGTCACGGTGAGCAGATCATCGCCGAGGCCGTTGGCGAGTTTGGCGAGGGTGTTGGCGGTGGCGGGAATCACGGCCAGCAGCGCCGCGCCTTCCGCGAGGCCCACATGCGCGATATGGGTGGGCAGAGCGCCGCTGGAGTCAGTCTGCCAGAGATCGGTATAGACGGGGCGGCCCGTCACGGCCTGGAAGGTGAGCGGCGTGACAAATTTTTGTGCGGCCTCGGTCATGATGACATCGACCAGCGCCCCGGCCTGCGTGAGCTTGCTGGCGAGATCGACGGCCTTGTACACGGCGATGCTGCCCGTGACCGCGAGAATGATGCGTTGATTGTGCAGCAGTGTGATAGGGGGCATGATGATCCTATTTTCTGCTAAAAAGTATCTAGTGGTGGAACAACGAGATAATGCTGAACAGGCCCATCCGCTGTTAATAACTTAATCAGTTTGCTGATGGGTGGTTGTATAGGAGAACGAATAATATCTATGAAACTTGCGTTTTCTTCCGCAGGAACAGGACTTACAGCTCCCGCAAAGAGTTGTGATTTGAGGAGGTCAATCACGCCGCTCATAGGGAATGATGAGGGTTCCCCATAGGAAAAACTGAGCATGTTCACCTGATCAACCGTATCTTTTGAAAAGTGCTGTACATTGAGACCCGTCGATTTGGAGATGTAATCGACAAGAACATCCTGTACAACCCACACCGCAATGCCATTCCAACCAGCAGCGACTTCACTTTTTACCAGGAGTTGACTCGCCATCCGCGCCCAAACTTGACGGTAATTTATTCCAGGCCCTTTATGTGCTCTCCCTAACAGAGCATCTTCAAAGGCTTGGGCAATCTGCGTTCGATCCTTCTTATTTGCGCCGGATGTACTGGATGTCATAATTTCAACGATGCTGGGATATCCCTGGGATAGTCATAAACAATATATCCGCCCTGTGCTTGTGAGTCCTCAGTGATCTTGAAGCCCTGCTTCTGTAAGGAGCGCCGTTTCTTTTCAATATCTTGAAGCGAAACATCGATCTGTCTCTCATCTCCAATCTGGCGGTCATCCATCAGCGTATCGACAATGGAGACATCATTGATGGGCATCAAGATGTAGTCAAACGTGTAATCAAATTCTTTAGCAATGCCCTTGTGTTTCCCGACGTGGAAAAGCCTTACTTCTCTCCATATGCCGACGCGAGTGGCTGGTGGATAGTTCAAGAGTTTAAGCAGCCTTATTTCTGACTCAAGCTGATATGTTCGTTCGCCAATTTTTTGACGCGCTAAAACCAGGAGTCTCCGAGGACAGATAATCCAGGGCGCTTGTCCCTTTGTGACCACTAACGAGCATACGCCCGGTATCAATTTCTCTCGGTCTGGAAATTTCGCCGTGAGATCGCTGTGCAGATCTTTTGTCAGATCAATTTCCGTTTGATGTCTGTTGCCACCACCATCGCATTTCATATCCATAAAGGGACACCATGCGGTTGAACGGTGACGTTCTGCTTCCTCGGAATCGTCGTCTAAACGATGACCAAAGATTTCAAAGATCTCTGACATTCTAATCCCTTGAGAATCGCTTTCGAGACAGCCTGAGCCACCAATGGCGGAACGGAATTAGCCACCTGACGATGTTGATCAAGATGACGCACACGTCCAGAGCGGCTGCGAATCGGCCCCTTGAGAAGATAATCATCAGGATAGCCATGAATTCTCATATATTCTCTGGGTGTCAGAATGCGGTCTTCATGCGGATGAAAGAAAATTTCACCGCATCTCAACGTGAGCGAATGTTCTTTCAGGGAGAGCCGACGGAACTTGGTCGTATCTTTCTTGCTGAGATTGCACAATTGCTCCGGGGGAAGATGTGTTTGGCTGGACAGCCAGGCCCCTTCCGGGACATCATGAATGCGGCGGCGATCTCCGGGCGGGGTGACATCCATATGGCTGTCTTCAGGCTGCCAATTTTTAATTTTTGAGACAGGCGATGCCAGATTTGCCAGCGCATCGCCCACAGTTGGATAGGGAGGGAGATCAGGCTCAAGAAAGCTCTTCGGTGCTCGATGTGTTGGCTCAGGAAATTGGAAATTAAAATTTTCATCTGATCCTGCGACAACAAAAACACGATCTCGCTTTTGTGGCACGCCATAATCAAGGGCGACGAGAACCCTGGTTTTAGGCTCATAACCAGCATCGCGCAGGGTCGACAGCAGGCGCTCAAAGACCCCGCCGCGACGACCATTCTCATCCTTCGCGCTGATCATGCCCTTAACCTGCTCAATCATGATGGCTTTGGGACGAAAGGCGTTTACAAAACGGGTCATCTCAAAAAGCAGCATCCCACGTTCATCATCAAGCGAGTTCTGTTTCCCAATTTGGGAGAATGCCTGACACGGCGGCCCTCCGCAGAGCAAATCAAGCTCCCCTGGTTTTAGGTCGAGGGTTGTCATCAATTCAAGAGGGTCAATCTGACGAATATCGCCCTCAATGATGCGTGTTTTACGGTTTTCTCTCAGGACAGCCGCCCGCAGCGTTTCACAAGCATAGGGATCAATCTCTATACACGCGAGGATGTCAAACCCTGCGTTTATGACCCCAATATCCATCCCACCAGCCCCGGAAAAAAGCGATAAAGCTTTCATATGTTTCCTATAGCACTCTTGTTCCAGAATCATAGCATGAATGGTCAGAATGCCAAATACAATATGCATCGACCCGACGCATACGATAACAATTTGGCATAAGATAACCTATGCTTTTGACTTTCTCATCTCCCCTCTAGGAATATTCCATGATACAGAAAACCGGGTCATCCTCAACATTCAAAACCGTGATCGGCGTTCTGCTGATTGTCTATGCTATTTTTCGCATCGTCACCCTCATGATCGAACTGCCGACTCTGTTGAAGCTTGAGCCGACGGTGCTGCTGGCCTATGGCCTGCCACCTGCCCTGATCGCGTTTGTGTGTCTCTGGCTCGGTGGGCGGATGCTGTGGCCGCTGCTGCGCTTCTCCGAGAAGGCCAGGAACAACCAATAAAGCCATTTGTTGATCCGTTTCGCCCTCTTATGGCATACTCTCTACTCTAGGAACCCATTCTCAAGAGGGAGCGCTCTATGTCAGAGATTACCATTCGCCTGATCCCCAAAGATGAGCTGCCAGAGCAGTTCGTGCCGATGATTGAATATTCATTCTGGGCCTCGCCGCCGCTGGGCACTGACCAGATGCGGGCCGAACGTCTGGCCTATCATGGCGAACGCTTCATGCTCGGCGTCTTTGAAGATGCAACGCTCATGGCAGGCATTGGCGGCATCCCCATGACGCAGAATGTGCGCGGCACGCTCTTTCCTGTGGGCGGATTTTCCCCGGTCATCACGCGCCCGGAAGGACGGCGCAAAGGCTATGCCCGACAGGGGATACGGGCCATGTTCAAAGAGATGAATGATGGCGGCCATGTATTCGCGGGCCTGTATCCCTTCCGCGAGTCATTTTACGAGCGGATGGGCTTCGTGACCTTCCCGCAGATTCGTATCGCCCAATTTGCCACGCGCACGCTTGCGCCCCTGCTCAAATGGAATCTCCCCGGCACGGTGCGGCGGGAGCACATCCGCGAGGGCTATGACACCTATCGCGCCTTCATGCTGAAGATGCAAAAAAATACGCACGGCCTGTCATATTTCCCGCCTATGGTGGCCGAGCGCTTGAAGGGGACAGAGGAAAAATGGCTTGCGATTGCCGAGCATGAGGGTCAGGTCATCGGCGTGATGATGTATACGATCACGGGCTTCACCGAAATGTTCAAAGCCGAACGCTTCTATTATTCCAGCAGCCTGGGCCGCTATCTGCTGCTGGAGTGGATCGCCCGCCACATCGACCAGACGACGAAGGTCGAGATTGATTTGCCTGCCTATGACAGTGCTGAGACATGGCTGTCGGATATGGATGTCAAATTCCGCACGACGGATTGGGTTACGGCGATGGGCCGCGTGCTCAATGTGGAAAAAATGACGGGCATGAATGCGGGCGAGGGCCAGTTTGTCGCCAAAATTGAGGATGACATGTGCGCCTGGAACAATGGCATTTTCGCCTTCGATGTGCGTGAGGGCAAGCTGCTGGTGCGCGAAATCCGCTCTCTGCCCGACTGCACGCTCACGATTCAGGGGCTGTCGGCGCTGGTGTTTGGCACGCATGATCCAGCGGATTTTGTCTGGCGGGGCTGGGCGCAGCATCTGGGCAATGAGACAATCCGCAATATGGGGGTGATGTTTCCGCGTGCTCTGCCGCATATGCATGAAGCGTATTGATTGTGGAGGGGGATTTTGTAGGGGCGCAGCACGCTGCGCCCCTACAGTCATTTTTGTCTAGCTACTTCATCACCGCAGCGATGCTGTTACAGGCCGGGCAGGTTCCATTCGGGCGAATGATCGCATAACCCGCCTGCGGATCTGCACCGAAGGTGGTGCTGTCCACGTTCCAGATGATGAACATACGCACAATGCCGCTGGACTTGGCGCGGCGCACCGCATCCGCCAGCCATTCCGCTTGATTGGCAACGGTGGTGTTATTGGCCCAGGCAAATGCGGGCGGCAACTGACCGTAGCCTTCGCCCGTCAGATAGCCGATTTCGGTGAAGCACAGCGGCTTGCCTGAGAAGGTGGCCGAATACAGGTTCACCATGCCCTGATAGTACCAGGAATAGTGACCAGGGCTGCCGACAGGCGCACCGCTGGTCTGTGAGGGCGGGATGATGCCGGCGTTGTAGTGGATGCCCGCGCAGTCCATAAAGTTCTTAGCGCCAGAAGCGACCATCGACTGAATGAACTTGTCATCATCGCAACCATTGGTCGAGCAGCCGCCAAAGAAGCCTGTGGGCGCAGGCGCAGCGCTGATCACGAGCGTGGCATTGTTGCGGCTCTTGATCGCCTGATACGCCGCACTCAACATCTGCGTATATTGTGCGCCGCTGATCAGACCCTTCGGCCATTCGGTTTCAATATTTGGCTCATTCCAGACTTCAATGCCATCCGCACCGAGCGCTGCCAGACCACCGACGAAGGTGGCGAAATCCTGGTAGAACTGGGTCGGGTTGGCAGCCAGTTGTCCCGGATTGCCCTTCACGCTCAACAGGATGCGGAAGCCGCGTGACTTGGCATCATTAATCGTGCCTGCCGTGCCGTTAGGATCATCGCCCTGGTTGTAGACCACCTGAAGCTTGGCCCAGGTCATGCCCGTATTCCGCATGAGGTCGCTGTACGAGAAGCTGAAGACCTGTCCGCCCAACTCAAAGCCTGTGTTGGGGATGGGATTGGGGTTCGGATTGGGCACGGAGGTTGTATTGGGGGGAGGTGTTGTGCCGCCGCCACCAGGAATCTTCAACACCTGACCGGAATAGATGAAGTTCGGATTTTTGATGCCATTGGCAGCCGCAATCGCCTGGAAGGTGGTGCCAAAGCGGGCCGCAATGCGGCCCAATGTGTCGCCGCCAACAACGGTATAGGAGCCTGTGGCGGGCGGAGGGGTCGTCGGGCCGGGCACGGGGGTGGTGGTGGTTGTCCCGCCGCTGGGGATTTTCAGCACCTGGCCTGCATAGATGAGATTCACATTGCGGATGTTGTTGGCAGCCGCAACCGCCGTGAGCGAGACGTTAAACTTAAGCGAAATCCGGTAGAGTGTATCCCCCGGGGCGATGGTGTAAGATTGGTCTTGAGCCAATGCCGCCACACTCGTGACAAACACAAGTGATAGAACGACAAGAGCCTGGATCACACGGCGCATCTGTGGATCTCCTTGCGAAAAAGCGAGTAAAAGCCATTGATGAGATTGTAACATGTACACGAATTTTGTGCGCGACGGTTGCTCTACGCACGCTCTACCCTATCTAACCTATGGTGCAAGTCGTAAATTTGAGGTGGGATTGGCGTAGGGGCGCGATGCATCGCGCCCCTACAAAAGCGCTTTGGCCCTTTAAAAACTCCTCGCCATCAAAAATTGTAATTGTTCACCTATCCATGAGAATCGTGGGTTTGTAGGGGCAGGATACATCCTGCCCACGTTGAATCGCCTACAAATCATCAGGGCGCGATGCATCGCGCCCCTACAAAAGCGCTTTGGCCCTTTAAAAGCTCCTCGCCATCAAAAATTGAGCCTCAGAATTTGATTTTGTGAGCCAAAATGATCGCAAAATTGAAACATGTACCATTGGTTATCTATGGCAGCACGCGGTGATTCATCAGTTCATTGATGGCTTTGACGAGCCGCCGCAGTTCATCCTCCATATCCTCGCCTATGCTCTCTGTGACCGCCGCATCCCGAAACAGATCACGCGCCTGCCGCAACCGTCCTTCGCCTTCGCGCAGCAGCTTGAGGCCCGTCCGCAGTTTGTCGCGGGCGGCGCGATTGGCAGGGCTGGCATTGTGCGACGGGAAATCACGACCATGCCGCGCCGCCACCTGCTGCAAGCCCTCGGCGAAGGCATCCAGCGTTGGAATTTGCATGGCGGCGGCCCGCTGGAGCAGGTCTTGCAGGGCCGGGCTGAGGCTTGGTTCCATCATAAACTCAAGATCATGGATATCCTGATAGCGGCTCTCCATCGCTTCCAGGTTGCCCGGCTGTGGAATCAAGGATGTCTTGCGCGGTGACATGCCCGTAAAGATCGGATAGAGCACGCCCACGCACATATTATGCACATCCTTCGCGTATTCCTGTGCGAGAGTGGCCGGACTGCCCGTAAGCTGCTGTGAGCTGTTGAAATCGATCACGCGCAGTGTGGAGCCATCCCAATAAATGTGCTCCAGCTTATGATCGAGGTAGACAATCTTCTGGCTGTGGGCCATATGCAGCAGATTGGTAAACTGCAAGGCGAGCGTCAATCCCTCTTCGCTGGGCAGGCGGCGGCGCGTGCTGCCCTGTGTGGGCCGCATGAGATAAAACAGATTGTCGGTGCGCGGCAGACTTTCCAGCGCCAGATAAGGCCGCCAGCCGTTGCGGGCGCGTTCTGGCAGCGCCTTTATAAAGCCGTCAAGATCGCGGCCCAGGGACACAATTTCAGCCTCCTGTGGGGCCTCCTGCGCCGACAGCACGAAGCCGCAGTCCAGCAGCTTCACGACGTGCGGACTGTCGGCCAGCTTTTGCAGGATCTGGACTTCATTGCCAAAGGCGCGGTACTCCCAGCGCATCTCGCCATCGCTCGTCAAGTGCTCAGAGCGCATGACTTTGAAGGCCACCGTCTGCCCAGAGCGATAATCAAGGGCATCCATCACCCTGGCATAATGCCCCGGCGCGTAGGTATCGATATAATTTTCCAGATGGTAAATCTCTGCTAGTTGAGTCATGCCTTATGTCCGATGCCTATGGGTGCGCGGCCCAGGTTGATATCCGTTTTGTTCGTTGTGATCAAAGAAGCATCCTAACAGCCCTGATGAGCAGAGGGACGATCAAGCATAAACTTGAATTTTGCCAGAAAACAGCCTAGTATAGGAGGTGTTAGTGGTGGGATGCCACCTGATCTCTTGCTCAATAGGTTCAGGATAGTACCCACCAGCGTTGAAGTCAACGAAACCTACACAGCTTGCCTCTCTCCATCAACACAGAATTGTCGTCTTTAGAATGCGATCAAGACAGCGGGGAGGATGTGAAATACATCTCACAACGCTCGGCACAGGCGATGATCGGCGCTTCCAGACATACGGGGTGTGGGAAAACCCCAACCTTGCTTCTTAAATAAACAGAAGCGGGGTTATAATGCAGAGAGTCTCGTTGACGAAACGTGCTTGCATCCCATTCGGGGATGGATAGAATAAAAGAAATCCAGTTGGTCAGGAGTCCGGCATGTACAGTCCGGGGCATGGTATCCGCCTACGCAGCAGCGCCCACACCAATAAGGGTCGTGTACGGCCCAACAACGAAGATAGTGTGCATCTGTGGGGCGAAGAAGCCTTTGTGCTCGCTGTCGTGGCAGATGGCATGGGAGGGGCCGCCGCCGGAGAAGAAGCCAGCCGTATTGCTGTCGAAACTGTGCAGCAGCGCATGACGAATGGAACGTACAAAAAGCCCGGCGATTATGGAACGATGGATTCCTACGCGCTGGCGGAAAAACTTGAGAATCTTGTGCGCGAGGCCAACAATAACATCCTCTCTCGCGCCAAAGCCAAGCCAGAATATCAGGGCATGGGGACAACCATGACGGTGGTCTTTGCCCGTTACACCGATGTCATCGTCGCGCATGTGGGCGATAGTCGGGCGTATATGGTCGATGGACACGATGGCAGTATTTCGCAGATTACGACGGATCACAGCTTCGTTCAGGCCCTGATTGATGCGGGATATATCAAACGCGAAGAGGCCGAAGGTCATCCCATGAGCAATGTCCTGTATCGGGCGTTGGGCCAGACGCCGGATGTGGATATTGACCTGATCGAAGATGTTCAGATGCATATCGGAGATCGCCTCGTTATGTGCTCCGATGGCCTGACCCTCCACGTCAAACCCAATGAAATTGCCCAACTTGCCCTCTCCGACCCCGACCCCTCCGTGATTAGCAGCAAACTCATCGATCTGGCAAATTCACGCGGTGGCCGCGATAACATCAGTGTGATTGTGATCGTGGTAGAAGGCGACGCCAGTTCTCTCCATGATCAGACATTGGATATGAGCACCGACGAAGATGACACTACACTGTCATATCGCACGCTGCCACCACCTACTACTGCCAGCACACGCCCATCCAGTCTCCTGTCGCTGCCCGATGTTCATTCCTCTATCTCGCGCTATCTGCACATGACGAGCGTCATGCTGCAAGGCGAGGGCAGTGATCGGCGCGAGGGCGTCGGACGCTGAGATTATCAACCCCTCACCACCCGACCTCCTCTCCCACAAGGGGCGAGGAGGAGCTTTTACTCCCTCTCTACGCAGTGGGGAGGGCCGGGGAGGGGTTCGTTTGACCTCGAAATCCCTACCAAAAACATGCTCAACGCAGGATATGCAGCCAAGTTCCCACACCAACTCGGCGACTTCCCCACGATTTCCTACCAGAATCCCCACGATTTCCCAACGATACGCTATAATTGGGAATAATTCAGAAACCACATGCGCTCGCAGCGGAACGAGAAGGCGGTTATGTCAGAGCAACCCGAAAATTCGCGTAGAACCCCCTCACAGGGTCAATGGTTTACGCCGTCTTCTGGGACGACGCCTCCGTCGCCCGCCGACGCGCCCTCAACACGGATGCCTGCGCTGCCTGCGGGTATGGGGCACGAGTCCTCAACGCGAGGCAGTTGGCATTTGCCAGCGGCCCAGGAAACCCCATTTATTGCCGGACAGGAGATCATCCTGACGGGATCGAGCTACACACTCCCCGAAGCGCTCTTCCCCGAAGATGTGCTCAACGATCTGCTGAACGTGCCCTCCGGCAATAGTCGTGCTCTGGCCGCGCCGGAAGACAGTCTGCCATCCCCGGAAGACTTCATCACGGCTGCCCCTGCGGCCCTTGCGCCGGAGGACAGTCTGCCCGCGCCCGAAGATGCTATCCCAACCGCCACGCTGGATGATTTGCTCACCACCAGTGCGCCCGCGCCGGAAGATATGCCGACGCCAGCGGCGGTAGAACCCTTACGCCCGGAAGATGCTGCTCCCGCCCCCGTCGAGGAGAACGCACCGTTGATCCTCAAACCGGAGGATGACGCGCCATCCGTCGTGAGTCCGGCAGAGACAGCCTCCGCGCTGGATGATCTCACCTCGTTTGCGATGGATGAGGTCAAAGCGCTGGAACATGAAGAACGCCGCGCCACCGAACCGCTGACAGCGTTGACGCCTGCCGAAAGCAGCCTGTTCAAAGCGGCAGACTCGGCCACCGCCATGATGCCCTCTAACCCTGAGCCAGCGGCTGTCACGACTGACCCGGCCAATGAAGACGCCGCCGCCTATGCCGCACGCATGGCCGACGAACTCATGCGCCAGGCCCAGAGTGCCGAAGCCTCGCAGGTTCCCACTGTGCCGCAGAGCAATTTTGAGCGCAGCGGCAGTTTTGCCGATATGAATCTGTATGGCGAACAAACGGGCCGCCTGACCAACACCCGTGCCATGCTCTCGCCGGAAGATCAAGCGCTGGCCCAGAAATATCGGGATACGCTGCAACAGGTGGCACATCTGCGCGAGCAGTATCAGCGCGGCCAGATCACCTATGATGATTTGCAGCAGCGTCTGCGTCCGCTCTCGGTGCTGGATAACAATCAAATCTGGTGGATGCTCGGCTTTGAGACGGACAAGTGGTATCGCTATGACAACCTCAGCGGCCAGTGGGTGGAAGATACGCCGCCTGTGCCGCTCACGGATGAGATGTCCGGTCAAGCGGATGTGATCGCGGGATCGATGCCGTATATTCCGGATGCCAATGCCGCCAATGTCAACAACGCCACCAACTTTGTCATGGGCAATATGGGAACGCCTGTGCCGCGCCCCGGCCAGCCTCTGGTCGATCCGAATGCGACGATGGTCGGCAATACCTTCAATGCCGATTATCTCAATCAGGGCGATGAACCCACTTACGCCAACCCCAATGCCTATAACTTTGACAATGGGCAGACCGTTCCTTCGCCCGTCACAGTGCCTTCGCCTGCCTATCCATCGGCCAATGCAACCGTGACATCGCCGCTGCCGAGCGAAGAACCGCCCGCCTATGATATGGAACAGGGCTATACGCCGCAGTACAACCAGATGCGCCAGACTGAAACGGCGTCACAGTCACGGGTGCTGTTATTCGTCGCGCTTGGGATTGTTGCCCTGGTCTTGTTCGGCGGGATTCTGGCTGTATTGGGCGGCGTCTATTGGTATAACAATGCTATTCAGCCGTATCAGGGCGCGATTGATGGTCTCGCCTCCTACAATCCGCCGTTCCAGACAGCGCGTATCCTGGATGCACGCGGTCAGGTGATCGCTGAATTGACCAGTCAGCAGGGCGGCGCACGCTCAATTGTGAGCCTGGAAAAGGGCGAAATTTCACCCTATCTCGTCCATGCCATCCTGTCGGTGGAGAATGGGCGTTATTATGAAGACCCCGGTTTTGATCTCCAGGCGATGACACGCGCCTTCCTGCAAAATTACAGCAGCGGTGAAATCGAATCCGGCGCAAGCACGATTACGCAGCAAATCGCCCGCAACCTGATCTTGAAGGATGTCACGCCCAGCGCCGAACGCAAGGCGCTTGAGGTGCTGGTGGCAAACAAGATCGCGCAGCAGTATGACAAAAATTTCATCCTCAATTTGTATCTGAACCAATTCTATTTTGGTAATCTGTCCTACGGCGTCGAAGCCGCCTCGCAGTTCTACTTTGATAAGCCTGCCAAAGATGTCAATATGGCGGAGGCCGCGCTGCTGGCCGGGCTGATTCAATCGCCCGCAGGCAACGATCCGGTGGTCAACCGTGAGCAGGCCAAACTCTCTATGCGGAATGTCATCCGCCTGATGCTGGAGACGGGCTGTATCGCGTTCCAGCATGGCGAATGGGCGCAGTCCGGTCAACCATTCTGTATCAAGGATGGGGCCACCGTCACCGACAATGGGCGTCCCGTCAAGTTGGTAAACATCAACTCGAATGGCACATACGGCGGTTTGCTGGCGTTACAACTAGCGCAGGTCGAAACACGTCCCTATCTGCCGCGCCGCGCCCGCTACAAATATCCGCATTTTGTGAACTTCATTCAATCGTTGGTCGAGCAGGAGTTCGGCCCCGATGCCATGTTCCAGCGCGGCTTCACCATCTATACCACGCTCGAACCGCGCATCCAGGACACGGCCCAGGATGTCCTCGCCAAGCAGGTCAAGGCGCTGATCAATAACGGCGTCAACACGGGCGCGGTCATGTCGGTTGATCCTAAGACGGGCGCAATTCGGGCGATGGTCGGCAGTCCTGATTTCACCAATGATAAATTTGCGGGTCAGGTCGATAACACGCGCACCTATCAGCAGCCCGGCTCCTCGATCAAGCCAATTCTGTATACGGCTGCGCTTGAAGGCCAAAATGGGCAGTATTACACCCCGTCCAGTATCCTGTGGGATGTGCCGACCTCGTATCAGGTCAATGGGCAGGTCTACACGCCCGTCAATTTTGACCGCCAGTATCGCGGGCCGGTGTCGATGCGGCAGTCATTGGCCGCCAGCCTGAATGTGCCTGCGGTCAAGACGTTCGAGTATATCGGGCCGGATCGCTTCCAGGAGATCGCAACGCGCTTGCAACTGCGCTTTGCTGATGGCTCGGTCATTGGGCTGCCGTCAGCGCTGGGGGCCAACGAAGTCCGCCTGATCGACATGATGAAGGCGTACAGCATCTTCGCCAACAACGGCACGTATACGCCGCTGTATGCGATTGAGCGCATCACCGAAGACTCCAACGGCACGATCCTGGAGGTTCCGCTGGCAGCGCGTGAGCAGCCCTCGCAGAAGATTACGCCGCAGGTGGCCTATCTGATGCAGAACATCCTCAGCGATGATGCGGCGCGTGCCTCACAGTTCGGCAACAACAGCAATCTGACGCTGGCCCGCCTGGGCATCCCGACACAGAACATGGTGGCGGCCAAGAGCGGTACGAGCAACGACAACCGCGATCTGTGGACGATGGGCTTCACCAGCAATGCCGTCGTGGGCGTGTGGCTCGGCACGTTCGATAACTCGCCGACGGTAGGGACAACCAGCCTGTCCGCCAGCGATGTCTGGAATAAGGTCATGGAATCGGCCATCAGTGGCCGCGCCCCGACGCCGTTCAGCAATCCGGGTGGCATTGTCCAGGGCATCGTGTGCCGCGACACAGGTACGCTGGCCGATAATAGCTGCCCGTCGCCTGTGACCGATATCTATATTCAGACGCAGCCGCCGCCGCCGGTGGGTACGGGCTTCGTTCAGGCGCTCAATATTGATAGCTGGACGAACAAAATTGCCAATGAATGGTGTCCGCAAAATGTGGTTCAGGAGACCTTCGCCAATATCAGCGATCCGTTTGCGGTGGATTGGCTGAATCGCACGCCGCAGGGACAGGCGTATAAACAGCGCATCGGTCTGCCTGCCACGCTTCCGCCCGCGCCAACGCAGGCGTGCAGCCAGGGCGAGCAACTTCCGGCGGTGACGCTCGTCAATCCGGGTGATGGCGCGACCCTGACCGGACAGGTGACGATCACGGGGCAGGTCAGCGCCCCCAATTTCGCTTACTTCCAGTTGGAATATGCTTCGGGGGGTGCGCCGGACACCTTCACGCCGATTGGCGCGGCGGTCAATCAGCAGTTCCCGACCAACGGCGCAACGCTGGCAACCTGGGATACGCGCACCGTTCCGAATGGGCAGTACATTCTGCGGCTGGCCGTGTACTCCAGCACAAACGGCTATATCTTCCGCAC
>DAOTUR010000028.1:0-4447 GCA_034436915.1 Anaerolineae bacterium | reverse complement strand
CTGCTTCTGAGCGAAGCGTTTGTACTCCAACCTATCCGCAAAGTGGGCACTGCCCAATTCATCGGTGCGGCGGCGCACACCCCCCATGAGTAGATTGAGTGTCTCACTCAACCAACTGCCGGGCCGTATGAGCCAGCGCATGAGACTCCACAAAACGATTGTGCCGATGCCTATCAGGAGCGCCAAGCGGGTAGCGATCTTCTCATCAAGCACACCGCCCCGATTCACAACCAGCGCTCGTCCGCCGATGGCGGCCCATGAAATCACGGCAATGGGAGCTGCCAAAAATAACAGAACGGCCCACAGGATGGCCCAGCGTCGCCGTCCTGGGCCTGCTGCCGTGCGTTGGATCGCCTGCCCGCGTGCGACAATATAGAGGAGGGGCAAAAGCAAAACAGCTGCTGTGGTTGCGATGGCAACAGGTCGCGCATTCGGAGCATAGCCTGTCAGCAAGGCATTGATCAGTGTTTGCAGCGTCATTCATCAAACTCCCGTTCCAAACTCCTATCACGGTCAAGTTGCAGAGGATCAACATCCGTCTCACGGGTCAGCGAGTCAGCCATCAGTTCAGGTTCAGCTTCGCGCTGTCCGGTGTCACGGGTCTGCGCGGCATCCAGTTCCAGATACTTTTGGGTGCGTTCATCAAGTTCTTGATTCAGCTCTGCCACGCGCTCAACGCCCAACTCGCGCTCCCAGATCTGCTCCATCGCCTCTCGTCCCGCCTCATGCAGCGCATGAATCTGGCGATCATAGACTTTGTAGCCTTCCCGTTCCTGCTCGAAGCCCGGCACAGTCGCGGCCAACACCACATGGCTGTGCAGATAAGACTGGCTCAACTGGGTTTCATCTTTCAGTCGTCCATCAGGGCGGGTATCCGTCGGTTCGGACTCGTGACACACATATGCGTATTCAGCGGTTGGAAGATTCATGCGCTCAAACCAGCTCTCGACTGTCGATTCGGTCAGTTCACGCAGCACATCCGCACGCCGATCTTCGGGGATCGCCTCCATCATGTGGACTTCAGGTGCAATCACCAGCAGACGCGCACTGACATTGCGCTGCATCGTGGTCGTCGCCAATTCAAGCGACTTGCCCAGGATGTCACGATATTCACCACCCAGCCCTCGATCAGTCCAGCGATCCACCCGCTGTCCTCGATCATCAAACTGCTGCACATGCTCGGCACTGTCCTTATCATTGCGATACTGAAAATAGCGCAGGAGGCCGCGCAGCTTCTTGCGCTGATTGGCATAGACGAACTTCGTGTTGGTGATAATCGCCCGGCGATGCATCACGATTTGCCTGTTTTATCAGGCTTCTCGCTTTTGGCGGCGTGTTTCTTGCTGAGATGCTGCTCGAGCTGCGCGATGATCTGGTTTTGATCGTCCAGAAATTTGGCGAGAAACCGTTTACTTGCCTCAGTCGCGTGGTCCATCTGCATATCCGGTGTGGGCGGCTCGACCTCCGCATCTTCAGGCGTGAGTTCATCCAGAATGGTGAAAATGCCCCGCGCCGTGAGCATCTGGGTTTGCAGCGTGCTCCACAGGCTGGTCGCTTCCTGCCGATCCATGCGCTGACTCATGCGATTGTTGAAGTAGCGACGGCTGCCGAGCGTGTCGCCCGTTTCATCGATATACGAGCGAATACAGGTGCGAATGAAATCGTTGATGTTGCGGAACTTGCCATGCATCATGGCTTGCTCGGCCAGCAACCAGAGTTCAGGCGAAAGGCGTATGGTTTTTTGAATCGTGTGGACGGAATTCATAAGAATCTCCATGAGAGAGGACATGCTCGTCTCAACAGTCTATTGAACGGCAGGCTGACTCAGAAGCGCCGAAATATGGGTTTCAGCCCATAGGATAAGCAAGCGAGGTCACATGGGATCACTCGATCAAAGAGGGAAGGCCTGTTGGGATCACAGAGGTTGAATGAGATCTTTTTCTGTCCTCGATCTGACATCCCCACAGGAAGCGATTTGACATCCTCTTATGAATTGTGCGGCGCATTTTGGGATACGGCTGATAAGGTTGTAGGGCATTCGGGGTCAGCGAGGTGGGATGAGATCTTTTTCTGTCCTCGATCTGACATCCCCACGGGAAGCGATTTGACATCCTCCTCTGAGGTGTGCGGGGCATTTTGGGATACGGCTGATAATGTTGTAGGGCATTCGGGGTCAGAGTGGTGGGATGACATCTTTTCTGTCATCGACCTGACATCCTTGCGGGAGGTGATTTGAGATCACCCTATGAATCGCGTGACGCTCCTTAAGATCAGCTTGGAAACGTGGTAGGTTATTTGGGATTAAAGAGGTCAGGCGACATCTTTTGCGAGAAGCATTTTGACATCTTTGTACAAGATTGGGTTGATAAACAGGATGTCATTTAACATCTCATAATGGTTCTCTCAATCCTTTTGCGATCCCACCACACCTACAAATGATAGGCTGCGCCCAACGCTGACCTGTGTTGGAACAGACACCAGCACAGGGCTTGAGGTGTCAACCACCGAAAAGACCCCGACGCTGGATCGTGCTTCAGCACGCCCTCGCGCAACGCGCGAACCGAGGCGTTTAGCCGCGCTCCCCCTTACCCCGCACATCACACATGTCCATTGACTTCGACAATTGTATGTTTTCATGTGTGTGCTGACATCAATCAGGGTAAGGGGGGAGGTTTGTCGCTTCGCGCCAGTTGTTCCTTCGGAACATAGCCTCGGCTCTATGCCTCGGCTTGCACTTCGTGCGTGTGGATAAAAACAGCAAACATAGAGGAAGCTTAGTCTATAATCGACCATGGCCTTTCCTTTTTGAGGAGAACGAATGAAAAACATAAACCAATCTGCAATTCTCAGGTCTCTACTCAGTATTTTTGCCTTTTCTATCATGTTTCTACAGTCTGCTACCATAGCCCAAGACCGGGCTGATGCTCTACCCTATAAGCAGATTGCAACGCTGGGGCAGGGCAAGCTCATAGAAGCACATTGGCGCTCAGATGGACAAGCTTTTCTCGTCAGCACTGAGCTTGGGGCGTGGCTTTACACCGCTGACCTTATGCTTTTACATCACTTTCCCGGGATCGGAGAGTCGGCTCTCAGTCCCGATGGACGCTCTGTTGCTACTGTTACTCTCAACCCCTATCAACTCCGCATTTGGGATGCTCATACCTATGAACAGCTGAAAGCGTTTGATCTCACACCAGATCCTACTTGGACTGAAGGTGATATCTTGGCATGGTCGCCTGACTCATCACACATAGCAATTGTCGTGGATAAAACATCTGAAACAGTTATTCAATCCGTTGAAATATTTGATGTGCTTTCTGGACAGCATGTACAGTCTATTGCTCTCGAAGCATACATCGCCCATTTGAATTGGCGGCCAGATGGACAGCGCTTGGCCATTTCACAATCTGGTTCCCTTCAGATCATCGATCCTTTTCAGGAGCAAACAAACGACGCTGTGTCCATCAGCGACAGCGTTTCTATGGCCCTATGGAGTCCTGACGAACAGACGCTTGCCACTGTTCATATCAATCAGGGCGAGGCGTATACAGTTAATACACTTAAACTCTGGACAGGAGATGGTGAGACTCTCAAGCTCGTGATGCAAGAGCCAGCAGCGACCACACTTGGTTGGAATCCTGATGGCACTATCATTGCGACAGGGCGCAGAAACACCAATCCTTATGCGCTGAATCCATTGACATACTCTGTTTCCTTCTGGGACACAGAAACGGGCGAGTTGATTGATACTTTGCCGGAACCGCATGAGCCGTACGTAAAACCATTTTTGTCTGTTGAGTGGACTCCTGATGGCACACAGATCATGACCGCGTCAGCCGATAACCTCGTCCGAGTCTATGATTGGCCACTACAACATAATAAGGTGCCCATTGAATTGTTGACCGGGCTAGATCCCATCACAGGCATTGCTTGGGATAGTGAGGGCACACAGGTGGTCAGCGGGAGCGAGGACGGGAATGTGGTGATCTGGGAGGTGGCGACAGGCAAGCCCATAAACCGTTTACAGGCTCCGAACTCACGTGTTAAGACTGTGGCATGGAACTACCATACAGACCAAATCGCATTCGGAACAAATTCAACCTCTGTATATATCTGGAATTACGCAACTGTTGGGTCACTAGAGGCACAGGAGTTGCGTGGAGAGAATTACGATAATGGCCTTGGGCAAGAGGTAACAGTGGTTGCCTATAGCCCTGATGGGCAATGGCTTGCGAGTGCTGGCGCAAATTACATGATCAATATGTGGTCTACCGAAGATCCTGATAACATCCGAATAATTGGCTCTCTGGATCACGCTGTGCTCTCTGTAGCTTGGAGTGCCAATAGCCGTCAGCTGGCCTACAACAATGGTCTAGCCTATGGTTAAACTTCACAATAGTAGAAGAATTGAGATGACCTGATGAGTATCCGTCACGTTTGCAAACTA
>DAOTUR010000027.1:0-3703 GCA_034436915.1 Anaerolineae bacterium | reverse complement strand
CCGACGAGGCTCTTGCTGCCTTGCGAAATGTGTTGAACGACTCTGAACGATTGCCGCAACCGACCAGCGCACTCGTCAAACAGATCATCGCCTATTTGCATCAAAACTACGCCAGCGCTCTCAATCGCCAACATATTGCCCGATCTGTTGGTGTGAGCGAGCGTTACCTAAGTGAAATTTTCAAACAGGAAATCGGATTGTCGCCCTGGGAGGTCCTCAACCGTTTCCGTATTCAGCGGGCACGCGAACTACTCAAAACGACCGATGACAGCATCACCGACATTGGCGCCCAGGTTGGCTTCGATGATCCATCTTATTTTGGGCGTGTCTTTAATCAGCAGGTCGGACAGTCACCCAAAAAATACCGACACACGTAATCAGCGTCCAATTGTCCTAATGAACCGCCGTTTTGTCCGAGACAGGCGGCTCTTTTTTTGCTTAACTGATGGGTAAGGACACGTTTAAAACAAGGTCGCAGAGTTTTACGGTTGTTCGGGTACATCGCGGAGTCAATTTGGGGCGTGTCCTGAGACGGAATATAGATGTCAACTCAACGTCTGGCAATTGCGATTGTCGAACATGATTCCGCAACACAGGAACTCTATAAGCGGGTGCTGTCGCAAGAGTTCGATGTTTTTCCCTGTGGCAACACGATGGATGCTCGCCAGATCCTGCGGGAGCAAACCATAAGTGTGGTCGTGGTAGAGCCTGTCAGCAGTGGATGGGAGTTTGTCCATGAGCTGAAGGGCCGTATTCCGGTGATCGTGTGCAGCATCAGAGAAGTAGAGCAACCGGACATCAGACGGGTACTAGCTGCTGTACTCGTGAAGCCTGTTCTTCCCTCTGAACTTCTTCGCGTTGTTCAGGAGGTGATCAAGAACGTTCTGCAAAAATAGCTGAAACGTGAAGGAGGTATGACAGCCGATTCATCTCGTTGGGATGTTAAGCAGTCGGATTCGCGTGCAAGTTCAGGCATATAGAGCGCGTGAAAAATGTTCATGGTCTCACTATCTTAATGAATATCATGGAGAAAAAATGAAAACCTCAAAACTCTCTCGCTTAATACTTTTGATGTTTGCTTTGACCCTGCTGCTCGTGAGCAGTTTAATCGGGCCCGTCGCAGCTCAGACCGATGTTAACCTTGTCGTGATGGTGGGCGAAACCGAACTGTCTCAAGCCGAGATTGATGCCTTCACCGCCGCCAACCCTGGCATCACCATCACCCGCATTGATTCCGATAACACCAAACTCGCGGCGATGGTTGCTGCGGGCGAAGCGCCGGACATCATTCGCGGAAGCGGTTCTGATACGAGCAGCCTGGTGGAGCGCGGTTGGGTTCTCGATCTGACACCCTACTTTGAGAAGAGCACCGTCCTGAAACCCGATGACATGGTTCCGGCGGTGGACTACTTCCGCTACGAAGGCGGTTGGTACGGGATGCACAAAGATTGGTCGCCTGATCAATCCTTCTTCATCAACAAGCAGGCGGCTGCCGAAGCGGGTATTGAACTGCCGCCCGTCCACACCATCATTACCTATGAGCAGGCCGCAGAGTGGGCGCGGGCCATGACCCAGGCCCAGGGCCCACGTGTGACCCGCGTCGGTCTGGCGTACTCCGATTACTGGGATGGCAATGTACAAACGATTCTTATGGAAACGGGCGAAGATCTGTATTCGGAAGATTTCAGCAGTGCCAACATCAAAGACAATCCCACCGTCGTAGCCTTCCTCACCATGATGGCAAACCTGGCGAAGGAAAATGCCACCTTCAGCCCCTTAAACCCCTCGCCCGAATGGGTCGTCCCCGACCTGCTGAATGGGCGGGCTGCGTCTGCGATCAACGGCTACTGGATTCAGGGTGGTTTCCGCGGCGTTGAAGACCCGGTGGTCGCACCAGAGAATTATGTCATGTACCCGGCCCTCAGTTGGGGCGGTAAGGTCAGTGTGAATCCGGCGCTCGGCGGGGCAGGCATGTTCATCTCGGCCACGACTAAGAATCCCGACGCCGCTTGGAAGTTCTTTGAATACTATATGGGCGGCGACACTGCTATCACCCGTGCCCAAACAGGGTGGGGCTTACCTGCGCTCAAATCCCTGTACCGCCAGATCCCTACAACCGAAGTGTGGCAGCAGCAGTATCTTGAAAACGTCGAGTGGGAACAGGCCAATACCATCCAGACGCCGCGCCGCGTCAATCCATACTACAGCACTGACGTCTTTAATACCGTCTGGAACGCGAACCTGGAACGCTATTTGAAGGATGAAATCACCATCGAAGAGGCCATTGCCAACCTCGACACCGAAGTCAACGAAGCCATAGCCATCGGGAAAGCCACTGCCGGGAATTAATCGTATTCACCTGTGCTACTCTCCCTCTATCGGGAGGGTAGTCATCCTTTGGAGACACAAAGACCTGATGACAAGTGACGTACTGCCTTATCCCCCTGCCCGGACAGGCCGAAAAATTCTTGGCATGAGCCGCTATGAGTGGGTTCAAAATCGATGGTTTTACATATTTATTGCGCCCTGGTTTCTGGGGTTCTTAGCGTTCACCCTGTTCCCCGTAACCATCGGGGTGCTAATGTCATTCACAAATTTTAACGGCAGCAACTTTCAAACGTATCAATTTGTCGGTCTGGACAATTACCGCGAAGCCTTCACGCAGATGTTAAGCAGTGGTGATTTTTGGCACGCCGTGACAGTGACAGTCCGTTATGCGCTTATTACGATCCCGATCAATATTTCCCTTTCACTCTTTATCGCGGTTCTTCTCACCCGCAATATTCACGGCCAGGGCCTGTTTCGCACCCTCTTTTATATTCCCAGCATCATTCCGGTGGTGGCCTCGGTCTGGATTTTTAAGGCCCTCATGGACAATAACTATGGGGTGGTGAATTCTGTCCTGGATGCGCTCGTCCCCGGCACGTATGTGCGCTGGATGACCGATTATCCTTTCTTTGTGCTGGTCATGTGGTCGATTTGGGCGGGCATCGGCGGCGGGATTATCATTTTTATGGCCGGGATTAACGGTGTGCCCACCGAATTCGTGGAGGCGGCACGCATTGATGGGGCGACCAACGGGCAGGTGTTTCGTTTGGTAACGACGCCTCTGTTGACGCCCGTCATATTCTATCAGTTCTTAGTCGGCGTGATTGGTGCCTTACAGGTGATGACCCAGCCGATTCTGCTGGCTCCCGGCGGGTTAAAAAGCATCGGCACGATCCCACCGCGCGAGACCTATACCCTCATGATTCATATCTATCAAGAATCCTTCACCCGTTTGCGCTATGGATACGGCAGTGCGCTGTTGTGGCTTTTATTTTGTGTCATTCTCATTTTGACGCTGATCGTCACCTATACGAGCAAATATTGGGTGTATTACGAAGTCAACCCGCAGGAGGAATCATGACGCCCACGCGCTCATTCCAGCGTCTCATTGAGAAACCAAGTCTCTATGGCGTGATTATCGCGCTGACGATCCTGGTCATGCTGCCGATTGTGTGGCTGTTAATCAGCTCGCTCAAAGCCGAATCCGACTTTATGAAGTGGCCGATTGTCTGGTTTCCCCCAACGCCCAAATGGGACAATTATCTGCGCGTGCTGACGGATACGCGCTTTGATTTTTTGCAGGCAGCCTTCAATTCGATTGTCCTAGCCCTCCTTTTCTCCGTGCCCAATGTCCTGTTTAGCTCCAGCGCCGGAT
>DAOTUR010000026.1:0-2420 GCA_034436915.1 Anaerolineae bacterium | reverse complement strand
AGCAGAGCTTTCGCGTGGTGCAGGTGACGAGCGATCCGCAGCAGCACCCCTGGGCCAGCAGCACCGATATCCAGACGCTGGCATCGCCCTATCTGCTGGCGCAGTGCGTTCCAGAACGCACTGTGCGGTTGAACTTTTCTGCGCCCACTACTTTCCGTCAGGCGGATAATAATCTGCCGCTGCCGCTGCCCGATCTGGTGATCGGCAGTCTGGCCGATAAATGGAATGCCTTCAGCGCGATTGCGCTGGGGCCAGAACTGCGCGAATATGCGCGGTTGGCGCTGGTGCTCCACCGCTTCAAGCTGCATTCGGGCCTGGCGCGCTTGAAAGATGGCGGCCTGACCGTCGGTGGGGTGGGCTTTGCTGAGTACAAAGCGCTGCGTTATGATCGCTACTGGCTGAGTCTGGTCAATCTGCTGGCGGATTATGCGCTGTATGCTGGGGTTGGACGTTTGACCACCCAGGGCCTGGGCCAGGCCCGCCGCATCACGGCTGACCACGCCTGATCTGAAGTCCTCGCACCTTAACAATTGAATAGGACTGTTGAAAAGATGCCTCCAGTTTATCTCGTTGAGCAGGGTGCCCAGGTCAGCCTGGAGCAGAACCGCCTCTTGATTGAGCGGGCGGGCGGAATACTGCTCAAAGTGCCTCTGGCACACTGCTCGGCTCTCGTTCTGTTTGGCAACATCAGCCTGACCACTCCCACGATCAAACGCCTGCTGCAAGAGGCGGTTGATGTCGTCTTTTTATCGGTGCATGGGGAGTATCAAGGCCGTCTGGTCGGCCCCATGAGCAAGCATGGTCAGTTACGCCGCTGGCAGTATCAGCGGTTAGAGGACAAAAGTTACTGTTTACGTCTGGCCCAAACGCTTGTGGCAGGCAAATGCCGCAATATGCGGGCCTTTTTGCTGCGTTATAACCGTGATTTGCAATCGGCAGAGATCGCTGCCGTGTGTGCCCGTCTGTCTGAAGCGGTGGATCGCTGTCCGCGCACCACCCAGTTGAGCGGTTTGCTCGGCGTGGAGGGCAGCGCGAGCGCCGCATACTTTGGTGTGTTTCGCCAATTGTTCAAGCATGATTGGGACTTTCCGCAGCGGGTGCGCCGCCCTCCCACCGATCCGGTGAATGTGCTGCTGAGCTTTGGCTATACGCTGCTCGCTCGTTGGATTGAGGCCAGCGTCGCTTTGGTCGGCCTCGACCCCATGCTCGGTGTGATGCACAGCCTGGAATACGGACGTCCGAGTCTGGCGCTGGATTTGATGGAAGAGTTTCGCACGATCATCGTTGATTCGATTGTGCTGCGCTGTTTGAACATGGCCCTCATCACCCCGGCTGATTTCCGAGCAGGTCAATCAGCCGAGGAGCGGGCTGTTGTGATGAGCGACAGCGCGAAACGCATCTTCATCCGTGAGTTTGAAGCCCGCCTCGATACTGAGATTATGCATCCCGTCACTCATGAACGCATGGTGTATCGCCGTGTGTTTGAAATCCAGACCCGCCTGCTGGCCCGCTGTTTGCGTGATGGTGTGACCACCTATCAAGCGTTTGTGGTGCGCTGATGAGCCTCGACTTCTATCTTGTGGCCTATGATATTTCCAACAACAAACGGCGGCGCAAACTGGCCTTAATCCTGGGCGACTATGGGCAGCGTGTCCAGAAGAGCGTCTTTGAAATCTGGTTGGAGGCTGATACCAAAAAACGCCTGTTGAAGCGGCTGAAACGCTTGCTAAAGACCGACGAAGACAGCGTGCGCCTGTACCGCCTATGTGAAAACTGTCAGCGCAAAGTCGAAGTGTTTGGTCCGGGCGAAGGGCCGCAGCCACCACATACCCTGATTATCTAGACAATATACTTGTCTCTGCGAGAGCCCGCCGCCAAATTACGCCAAACGGCGCTTAATGGCGGTGGGCCCTCGCACATAACTCTTCTATAACGCACTCTCCTGTGACGAAAGTTCATCTATTTTATCGACAAAATAAAACGATATGTTGATAATAATTATATCGTGTGTAGCCATACTTCCGTTTGAATGCTTCAAAAACAGCCGCTTGACAGAATGGGACGCTTAAAGTAGAGTAGGAATCATCTCAGCCCGTCAGGGCATTACGACGTGGTAGGGCCAGACGTTGCCCTCACGTGCTTCTGCGAAGTAGGAATCATCTCAGCCCGTCAGGGCATTACGACGGCGTCGTCTTCGGAGTCGTCCTCGTCCAGCGGCTGCGGGGCGTAGGAATCATCTCAGCCCGTCAGGGCATTACGACCTCACGGAGAAGCTTGAGCTGGTCAACTGCTGTATTCAGTTGGTAGGAATCATCTCAGCCCGTCAGGGCATTACGACTTCGTCCCCACCATCACGTGGTAGGGCCAGATGTTTCCAGTAGGAATCATCTCAGCCCGTCAGGGCATTACGACCCATAAAT